>NZ_JBGOOI010000010.1:0-110362 GCF_041439605.1 Vibrio sp. 1F169
CCATATCACTTACTACCGTTTTTGTTTTGAGTTCCCGCTAATCCGCGATGAACCTTTTTTAATGATGAAAGTTTGCTAGAAAGTAAAGCTTCTCAGGGTGAATCAAACGAAGTCGATTACTTGAGCTGATCCCAAGAAATGTTGGATACCAGACGGCAATCATCACACTTGAAATAGAAAATATCGTGGATTGGCGCATCTAACAGCCATTCACCACCACATTGTGGGCATTTGCGCTCTTTTTCATCTTTCAGGCTGATCCCACCGACACGATATAAGTAGTAGTAAGTTGGAATCTTAGTCAGAAATTCAATGCGCCCTCTTAGACCCCAACCGCGTTTAAACAACACACTCTTAGTATCACTGATCTCGGTTAGCGTTGCATGTTCAGCACGGCAACCACCACCCATTTGCACTTCATCACAGGCTTGCCATTCGGTCTGCCATTTCAGTACGGCTTTATGATCGCCATTAAATGTCGGCGGGTTACGATATAGTGGGATCGGCAACAAGCTATCGCCACTGCGCAGCGGCGAACAGGTATGTACGAATGTCGTGTATAACACCTGCCAACTTGGTGTTTCATCTTCGGCTACTTCTTCGGAGTTAAGATCTCGGCCAAGCAGACGCATCTTAGGCGCTAATAAACTCGCAGCAGATAAGCGCTCGAAACAGACTTTGACGAAGTCTGAATGATTACGTGGGTGTAAGCTATCTTGCTCCGGACACACAACGCGAACATAGAATTCACCGTCGCCCATCACGATTGGAAACTCACGACCTAACACTTGTCCGTTATAACGAAGTGCATCCATTAAGCCATTAACCGCCTTATCGACAGCGCTTACCGTTGTGTTATCAAAACACTCAAATTGAAGTTCTAGTACGTACATCTATTTATACCGCTGGTTGTAGCTTTTCTAAAAATTCTGCCAATGTCTCGGCTAGTACATCACGATTTTTGGTGCCTAAGCGCTCTAGGATCACGTTCCCCGTTAGGTTACAGATAGAGATAACATCCAGTTCAGCATCAGTCGCGGCAATGAAAACCGTTGGTTTTAGCTTCAAACGACGCTGAGTCACTAGGTGACCTAAGATGTTTTCTTGTAGGCATTCGAAATCTTCATCACTCCAAATCTGTAACAGAGTCAGTTCGTTACCATCAAAAGTCGCGTTCATATCCGCACTAAATTGTGCGCCGTAGAAAGTCTTAACATCTTCATGCAGAGTCAGCTCAATACCCGTTTCAACATTGGTGAAATCTGCGAATTGCTCACGTGGATAGTGTTTCCACAACACGGCATCACCACTCTTTTCTTCTACGCATGGCGATACGATGTCCACCAACTCCTCATTACGAGGTAAGCTTTGGTGTTGCTGCTGCCACGCGTCAACGTATCGCTGACTGAAAGAAAGTAGTGCGTCTTGAGCGCGTTGAGTCATGAAAATCTCCTAAACACAAAATAATAAATAGAATCCGAGCCCTTTCCGTGCCGATTAAGCGATGACTTAATGACAGGGTAATGGGGATTCAGTAAAATCGACCCCATTCTAATCGAATTTGAAACGAAAGTATGAGCAAATATTCTGACGCAAAAGAGCTAGCGGGTTTAACCCTAGGCCAAAAAACTGAGTACTCTAACCAATACGATGCAAGTTTATTGCAACCAGTACCTCGTAGCCTCAATCGTAATGATCTTGCGTTAAACGGCGAGCTGCCTTTTGTTGGTCATGATATTTGGACGATGTACGAGCTTTCGTGGCTAAACACCAATGGCTTACCACAAGTGGCTGTTGGTGAAGTGTTCATTCCGGCAACTAGCCAAAATTTGATTGAGTCAAAATCTTTCAAGCTGTACCTAAACAGCTACAACCAAACTCAGTTTGAAAACTGGGCTCAAGTCACTGAGCGTCTAACTCAAGATTTGTCAGCATGTGCAGGCGAATCTGTGATTGTGAATGTAAATTCAGTAACCGATTACACCAACCAACCTATCGTGACGATGGGAGGTGACTGTATCGACAATCAAGACATCCAAATCACCAGCTATGATTTTGAAGCGTCACTGCTTGAAGGGGCTGCTGGCGAGCAAGAAGTCGAAGAAACTCTACATAGCCACTTATTGAAGTCAAACTGCTTAATCACCAATCAACCGGATTGGGGCAGCGTAGAGATCGCATATTCCGGTAAGCAAATTGACCGTGAAGCTCTGCTACGCTATTTAGTTTCTTTCCGCGAGCATAACGAATTCCACGAACAATGTGTTGAGCGTATCTTCACTGACATCATGAAATACTGTGCACCATCGAAGCTAACCGTATTTGCACGTTACACGCGTCGTGGCGGTCTGGATATCAATCCATACCGTTCAACTGAGCAAGATAGACCAAGCCACAATAAGCGTATGGCTCGCCAATAATCGGCGTGAACCGCCCAAACTTATTTGAACCTACAAAATCTTTAAAGGGACATTGAAATGCGTTGGTTATACGTTGTTAGTCTATTCATTTTAAGCTTAAGCACATCGGTTAATGCGTCGGTCTATTCGTCGGCGCTCCTCAATGAAGCCAATAACTTGGTTGAGATAGAACCGAGTCAAGCAAAACGAATAGCCAACAGCTACCTAACGCTACGTATCCTTTCAGATCAACGCGAGAAGAGCCCGTCAGCTATTTCTCGTGAAGAGGCCGACTCTTCGATTAGAACCCCGAACAGCAGTATCGATGCGTATAAGATCTTAGCGAAAGCAGAGTTTAATCTAGGCAACATTCGTATTGCGATTCAGCACATCGACAAAGCCTCTGAGCTAGCAAAAACCTATAAGCTTGAGTATCTAAAGTTAGATCTGGAAATACTTAAAGTTAGGTTACTTTGGCTTACGGACAGAAAATCTGCCCAAGCAGAATCAGAGCTAAAAAAAATAGAAACAAGCTTAGAGTCGGTTAATAAGACCTTACGCCTGACGGAAGGGATTACCTATCGCTTAATCATGTTGAAAGCCGACATTTCCTCTTATAACAACAACGTAGGGGAAGCAGAAAAACTCTATCAAGAAGCAAAAACTTACCTAGAACAGCGTCACTCGGAAAAAGTCGTCATTGATTATCACATCACCGTCGGCGAGTTTTATCTTACCCATAAAGAGTACAACCATGCACTATCTGAGTTATTGTACGGCTACTGGAAATCAGTAGAAGGTAACCTGAGTTCGCGCTTGGCCAAAGTAAACCGCCTACTTGCACAGCTTTTCTTTGAACGCCAAGTATTAGATAAAGCTCTAGAGCACCTGTCTCAAGCTGCTGACTTTTACGATAATTTTGAAAGCTCCCCCATATTAGCGCAAGTACTAAAAAAGATGGGGGATGTGTACTTCAATCAAGGCAAATATAACCTTGCCCTCGTGCACTTTTTCAATGTCCTTGATCATGAGAGTACCGACCGAGACATCCACCAAGTCATTGACATTCGTCTAAGTTTATCTGCGACTTACTTACGACTTTATAACTACCCTCTAGCTGAGCAATACCTAGCACGGGCCCTTGAACTGCTGGAGTATTCCGACATTCCTAAATTGGAAGGCCGCGCAGCACTCTTATCCGCAGGTTTGGCATACCACCTGCAAGAGAGCGAAGATGTAATTAAGCATGCGACACGTGCGCTCGAGATTTCACGTCAGGTAGAAAATACGCGCCTGTCGCAACACTCCTACCACTTGCTCTCTTTAGGTTATGAGCAAGCAGGGCGTCCACAACAAGCGCTAGCAAATCTCAAGCAATACAATATCCTTGTCTCTTTGGAACAACAAAAACTCAACCGTGTTGGTGAAGACGCATTCCGCCAACAAAAAGAGTTTGCCGAGCAAACGCTCCACTATGCAGGTCAAGAACAAGAATTAGAGAAATACAAACTTGAGCACCATAAGTTCCAGAAAATATCGTTCGCCTTATTTTTGTTCAGCATTGTCTTGTTCTTCTTTGTGCTACGCCGAGGCTACATCATTCAAACCTTAGTCACGGAAATGGATTCACTGCGTACCGACCTATTCACACACTCACGCTCAAAGCTTCCAAATCTAAGAATGCTGAACGCAAAGCTATCAAATTCACTAGAACAAACCAGCCAAAACTTCGAACAATGGCAACTTGGTGAGCTGATTCATGAACCACTCAACGACCGTTTACGCTTTGTGATGATTGATTTGCCGTTCCTACGCAATATGTACACTCAGAACGGTTATAAAGCAGGTTTAGAACTCGAAGATGCTTTCGGCGAGTTCCTTAAATCTAAGCTCGAAGGTCCTGCGCGCGTCTACCACTTCTCGGATGCGAACTTGCTTTATATCGAACCAAATGCTGACCGCGATTCATCGCCTGAGGCTATGTTCAGAAAGATTCAATCTTGGATTAATCACTTCGAACCAGAGCGAAACATTAATCGAACCGTCCGCATGGGCATCGCTGACTACCCGTTCTTGCCACGCGCTTATACCGCGATTAACGACCAAGAACTCCTCGATGTACTATTAATGTCGACCAACCTGGCACGTGAAATCAGCCTCAAAGAACGCAGTAGCCAATGGGTTTACCTTAAAGCCATCGACAATGCCCCCGCAGCGAGCCTTGCAACGAGTAACATAAGAGAGGCTTGTAAACATGCGATTAATCAAGGGTTAATAAAGATACAATCCTCACACCAGAATGAGGACAATATCAAAAAAATGCTAAAAGATGACTGATTTGCGAGCGGTTAAACGTCGTAGGTCGTGACCTTATTTTTAGTTTTGTTATTATCAAGGTCACGGAATTTCATCTATACGATCGAGTACGATCTACGCGGCGCTAATTAATACATCTATGGGCATTCTTGAAAAAGACATTCAGGCGCAACTCCACCAGCTGAAATATCAGTTGGATCAAGTCCGCTTGACGCAAAGAGATACCTCGTTCAAATTTATTCGAGAACAAAAAGTTCTCAAGCGTATCGTTACGTCTTTAAGTGATGCATGTGTTGGCAGCAACACTCATTTAGATGAAAATCTCATTGCCCTTAGGGAAGAGCTCGAAAAGCAAAAAGACATTAGCTCAATGATCCCCAAGTTGGCAGTATTAGAAAGGATGCTCAAGCAAAAAACGTTGGCTATGGATAAACAGAACGGATATCTGGATGATAGTATTAAGCACAGTGGGGAAACGCTGCAGCGTATAACTGGCCTTCCGGCACAGCTAAAGCGCGATCTAAGAAACTTACTTAGCTTCTCCGAGTGTCATGGCAGTCAAAAAGTCGACCATGCGATGAAGCTTCTCAGTATTTATGAGCGTGCCATTAAGATTATGGCAAACAACTCACGCACTCATTTTGCCGACGTAGATCAATCAACTGAACAAGAACTCCTTTCCGAACTATCAAACGAATTACAACACCTGATCACTGAACTCGACTTCGAGGGTGAATCGGGGGATCTACTGACCGATATTCGAGCGAAGCTACTACTTGGTGTTTCAACACAAAACCTACTTGAGCTAGCACTTCAGATCCTCAAACTGGTGATTGATGGCACGAGCCTAGAGCGTAAGCAGTCTGAACAATTTATAGAACAACTCAATTCCTCGCTCGCTTCTAGTATCAAAACAGCAGATCAAAACTCCGACCAGAGCCAAAGCTATTTTGAACATCGCCAAGGTCTTAATTCTGAGTTGAATGAACTTGTTACTAAGAGCCAAAGCTCTGTTGATAAAGCAACGGATATTGATAACTTAAAACTTTCGATAAACCCGCTACTCAGTGAAATTGCCTCTCTTTCAGAAAGACTGAATCACGCAGAACAGAAAGAACAAGCTCTAATAGAAAGAATGAGCTACGGAAAAAACCAATTAGATTCGCTCTATGAAGTCACCCAAGATTACCGCAAGCGTCTAGAAGATCAGGCTCAGCGTATGCTGCTTGACCCTCTGACTAAGATCTACAACCGTACCGCCTTCACCGATCGTTTAGAGTTAGAATATCGTCGCTGGATTCGCGCACAACACTCACTAAGAGTCGTGCTGCTAGATATCGATAACTTCAAAGCAATTAACGATAGCTTTGGCTATACCGCTGGTGACAAAGCACTCAAGATCATCGCAAGAGCGATCACCAAAGAAATTGGTACTACCGATACTGTCGCTCGCTTTTCTGGTGAAGAGTTCATCTTGCTACTTCCCGAGCAAAGCGATGAATATTGCCATCAAGTGACTCAAAGCATCCAGAATCAAGTCAGCCGCTTACCTTTCAAATTCCGTGACCAACAAATCACAATTACCTTGTGCGCGGCAAGTACTCCGTTTAAAGAGTCAGACACACCTGAAGAAGTATTAGAGCGACTCAATAAAACACTAAACAAAGCCAAACAGCGCGGTAACAACCAACTTGTTTGGGACTAAGACAGCCCTAGATTTAATTTATTTCATTTTTTCAAATACTTATCACATACCATATCCCTCAATGTTTGCTAAGCTAATGATTAACATTCGCTTAACAAGCATTCTTGGCAAGCAATGCTGTATTTAAAAGAGCAACGCTGTCGTAATCGTTTCGTCTGGTTAATTCTCTCGCCTTTAACCAAACACTTTCAACGTTAGCTTCTCATCTCGAACTAAAGGGCTACTTCCAACGTCCCCTAGTTCCTTTCAACAAGGAGGCACTATGATCACTCATATCAGCCCTGCCGGTAGCATGGATTTACTCTCTCAACTTGAAGTTGAGCGTCTTAAAAAAACCGCATCTAGTGATCTGTACCAGCTTTATCGTAACTGTACGTTAGCGGTACTCAACTCGGGTAGCCACACCGACAACTCCAAAGAGCTGCTCGATAAATATCAATCGTTTGATGTTGAGGTCGTCCGTCGTGAGCGCGGGATCAAACTCGAACTGAGCAACCCTCCAGAACATGCCTTTGTCGATGGTGAAATCATCAAGGGTATCCAAGAACACTTATTCTCAGTGTTGCGCGACATTGTCTATGTCAACATGCACCTTGCAGATAACCAAAGACTCAACCTAACCAATGCCACTCATATTACCAACCTTGTATTTGGCATTTTGAGAAATGCAGGCGCACTTACGCCAGGTATCGAACCTAACCTGATCGTGTGTTGGGGTGGTCATTCAATTAATGCCACTGAATACCAGTACACTCGCGAAGTGGGCAATGAACTTGGCCTGCGTGAGCTGAATATCTGTACCGGTTGTGGACCGGGGGCAATGGAAGGGCCAATGAAAGGGGCTGCCATTGGTCACGCTAAACAGCGCTATACAGACCACCGCTACTTAGGGCTAACTGAACCATCAATCATTGCGGCTGAGCCACCAAACCCGATAGTGAACGAACTGGTGATCATGCCAGATATCGAGAAGCGTCTTGAGGCATTCGTTCGTATGGCGCATGGCATCATTATTTTCCCCGGTGGTCCAGGTACGGCTGAGGAGCTGCTGTATATCTTAGGGATCATGATGCACCCAAATAACGTCGACCAACCAATGCCGATTGTTTTAACAGGTTCAAAAGAGAGTGAAGCTTACTTCCATTCTATCGACAAGTTCATCGGCGAAACCTTAGGGCCTGATGCGCAAAAACACTATGAGATCGTGATTGATGACCCAGCACGCGCTGCGAAAATCATGAAACAGGCAATGCCAGATGTACGCTCTCACCGTAAAGAGACTGGCGATGCCTACAGCTACAACTGGTCACTGCATATTGAACCTGAGTTCCAACTGCCATTCGACCCTACACATGAATCTATGGCGGCGCTTGATCTGCATATGGATCAGAAAACAGAAAGCCTTGCGGCTAATCTACGTAAAGCCTTCTCAGGAATTGTAGCAGGTAACGTCAAAGCTGAAGGTATTTTGGAGATAGAGAAACATGGCCCCTTCCTGATTGATGGCGACAAAGAGCTGATGACAAAAATGGACCAGCTGCTAAATGACTTTGTTGAACAGCATCGAATGAAACTGCCGGGCGGCACTGACTATGTACCTTGCTATAAAATTATGCCTAGCAGCGAATAACGGCAAGTAACTGATAACAAGCCACAAGCATAAAGTTAAACAAGTCATGACGTTTACGTCACCAAAGTTTCAACTCACCAAGTGATACGTTACTATAAGGGGCCAGCAGCCCCTTATTTATTGCCTATTTAGTGGAAACTTATGTCTATCCATCTTGTTATTATCGATGCCTTGAACCTCATCCGACGCGTGCACTCTGTTCAGCCGGACCCAACCGATATTGCAAGAACCATCACCACGACTGCTCGTACTCTTAATCGCATCCTAAACGAATCAAAGCCCACTCATATCATTGCAGTATTTGATCATCATTTACAAGATCGAGGTTGGCGCGCGGAAGTCCTTCCCGCTTATAAGCAAAACCGTAAGCCGATGCCAGAACCATTGATGAAAGGTCTCGATGCGATTCAACAAGCTTGGTGGGAATTAGGTATTGATTCACTGCTCTCTGACGGCGATGAAGCGGATGATCTAGTTGCAACATTGGCAAAGAAAGTCGCTGACCACGGAGAAACTGTCACTATCATTTCCACGGATAAGGGCTACTGCCAACTGTTGTCTCCAACGCTACAAATCCGTGATTATTTCCAACACCGTTGGCTAGATAAGCCCTTTATCGAAGCGGAATTTGGCGTAAAGCCAGAGCAACTGGCAGATTACTGGGGATTAACGGGCGTCAGCTCAAGCCAAGTCCCCGGTATTCCAGGTATAGGACCAAAAGCAGCCAAAGAGATATTAACGACATACCCTGATATCGAAACAGCATTCCAAGCTGAAGACTTACCGAAAAAGTATCGTAAGAAATTCGATGAGCATATCGAGTCGGCTCGCGTATGTAAGCTCGTTTCTGCACTCAAAACAGACATCGATTTAGGTTTTAATCTGCAAGATATTCGCTACGAAGCTGTGTCTTAATCCGACGTTACAAATTCAGTCATTAAAAGCTAACCGTTAGAAACAGATCGCTTATAAATCAACAAATTAGAAACTAAATCATTAGAAAGCAGAAAGCCTTAGTCTGAACTAAGGCTTTTTTGTTGTTTCATTTTAAGACGAAACATTACACTTATACTGATAACTCTCTATTTCTAGAATAACTTTCAGCTAAGAGCAGATTAGAAGCTATAAGCGATAGAAGCTTTAAAGTTACGACCCGCTTCATAGCTGGTGTACTTTTCTGAACCCCAAGAGATACCAAAACCAGTATGCTCAGCGTACTTCTTATCAAGCAGGTTATCGATACCAAGGTTCATCTCTAGGTCTTTAGCAAACGTCGGTGTGTAAGCCGCCCAAATGTTGTGCGTTGCGAAGCCTGAGCGTTTGATCTCTTTGCCTTTTTCGTTCTCGTAATCGTTCCCCGGAACAAAGCGTGAATCCCAACCAAACACAAATTCATTGTTTAGGCTGTAGTTAAAACCGGCCTTAAAGTTATGAATACCGGTTTTATTCATGTGGCTTGTCTTGCCGTTTTTCAGGCTTTTTTGCTCACCATCTGAGTAAGAGTGGTTAGCGTATACACTTAACGCGTCTAACTGATAGCTCAATACAGTCTCTACACCCCAAACTTCAACATCATACTTATTAGATAATGTTGCGTTGTTCTTTGTTGGGTGCATTTGGTTATCAAGGTCGTAGGTATAAGCCGTGAAACCTAGAATCGCGTAATCAGCCGCAAGCAAACGTGTTAGCTCGTAATCAAAGCCCGCTTCATAGTTATTACCCGTCATCGCCTTCGTATCAGACTGCTTAACTTTGCTTGGTGCTTTCATCGTTAGCGTTTCTGGCAGTGACGCGCCTTTAAACAGACGACCGTAACCCACACGAAGTTTTAGGTTTTCCGTTGTTTGGTATTCACCTTTGAACTTTGGAGATAGTTGGTCAAACTCGCCCTTATACACACCACCCAGTTTATGAACGTCGTAACGAAGACCTGTTGTCAGACGGAAATCGCTGAATTCGTACATATCTTGCAGATACAGACCGTAAGCCGTCACCGTACCACCATCCATGCTGTACTTCTCAGTTTGGCCTTGCTTAGTACCGCTTAGATATACGCCTTCACCAGCATCAATCCATTGCTTGGCTTTGTAGCCCTCAAGACCATAAGTAAGCTCATGCTCACCAACCCAAGAAACGTTACGAATGTCACCACCAATGGTTGTTACATTGTATTCACGCTTAGGGTAAGACATTTTGCCATCTTTGAACCATTTACCTGCCGGTGTTTTGCCCCAAGCGGTACCTTCAAGAGCATCACGATCCATGTATTGACGGTTGTAGTAAACATTACTTTTCAGATGAACTAGATCACTACCCGCATCGTATTCGTGCTGTAGCGTCACTGTATCGCGATTAAGCGAATGATAGTCGTGTTTATCGTCAGCATACAGAGCACCCGCCTTTTCGCCAGAAAGCTGACGCGTACCACCATCACTGTATCGGTTGAAAGTCAGTTTAAATTCATTGGCATCATTAGGAATGAAAACAACTTTAGCCAAACCCGACTTAAGCTCACCCTGCTTAGAGGTTACCGCTTCTTGATCAGGAATGTGCAGATCGCCATCTTCTGAATAGTTCGCAATACCCATGAACTGTAGCTTGTCGTTCACTTTTGCATACACAGCAACGTTGGTTGCAAAACGCTCATAAGCTGTTTGATAGCTTGTTTTTACTCGAGCACCAACGCTTTCACCCGGCTTAAGAAGATCGCTTGGGTCTTTCGTTTCGTAGCTAAATGAACCATTGATAGCACCAGAACCTGACAGTGCAGAGTTACCACCTAATTCAATTTCAGCTCTTTTTAGCATTGCAGGATCAATCGCTTGGTCACCAGAGTGGTGGAAAAGCTGACCTTCTTGTCGCGCACCATCAATAGTCACTACGGCAAATTTGTCTTCCATACCACGTACAAATACTTTGCGAGAGTAACGTGCGTTCCCGTCAACCGTAACGCTAGGCATAGTATTCAAAACATCTTTGATGTCTGATGCTTGCTTCTTTTCCAGTGTGTCAGAGTTGATTTCAGTCTGAATCAATTGGTCAAGGGCAGAACCGATAACGACTACGGTTTCTGGTTCGTCGGCAGCAAATGCTGTAAATGAGGTTAAGGCAACCGTAACGGCTACTGATAGTGCTTTAAGTTTCATAATGCGACTTATATTTTATAGATTTAAGTGAAAGTGCACGAATGGTACACGACACTAATTACAATGTTAATAGTAATAGTTATCATTTACATTCTTTACTTACATTTACTTACTTATAATAAAATACAATTTGATTAGGATGTTCTTGCTGTAATTTACTGCTGAATTTTAAATAAACCCTTCTTCGTTTCATCGCTGAACTAGGTAGCCGTAAGTATCGATAGCTTACGGCTTTTTTGTCTCATATCGACACTAATAGTCGACAATTCGACGACTATCAACCAAGTTGAATTAGTCATATTTACACTTAAATATGACTAAAAAACGCACATAGACCAACCTTTCTAAACTATCAGTACGAAGCGATAATCAAGCTCATAAACAAACTTAAGATATAAAAAATGCCCCTAAAGGAGCATTTTATTTATCACTGACACACTAACGTAAATATTAGTACGGTGAGATATTCGAAAGCGACTGAATATGAACCGTGATCTCTTCGCGATCGTGGTAAAGGTGCTTCGCCTGCATCTTGAACTTCACTTTGTTATCAATCAGGAACTGTTTTAGGTTTTCGATATCCTGCAGAACTTCATCGTAACGGCCTTTCATTGGCAGTTTAAGGTTGAACAGTGCTTCTTTCGCCCAGCCTTTGATGATCCACTCCCCCATTAAATGAGCAACACGAGCCGGCTTCTCAACCATGTCACAGATAATCCAAGTGACGTTCTTACGGTCAGGTTCGAATTTAAAACCATCCACCATGTGGTGCTTAATTTGACCCGTTTCCATTAGGCTGTCTGCCATCATGCCGTTATCAACACAGTGAACAAACATAGAGCGCTTAACCAATTGGTAAGTCCAACCACCTGGACACGCGCCTAAATCTACGCCCCACATACCCGGAGCCAGACGTTCGTCCCACTCATCACGAGGGATGAATACGTGGAATGCTTCTTCTAGCTTCAATGTAGAACGGCTTGGCGCATCTGATGGGAATTTCAAACGAGGAATGCCCATGAAGAACTGTGAATTGTTGGTTGGGTAAGAGTAACCAACAAAGCAGTGACCCGGCGCGATAAAGCATAAATGAAGCACAGGCTTCTTAACGTTATCTTTCGCTGTCATCAGACCTTTACCACGCATAGCTTGACGCATTGGCACAGTAAACTTACGGCAGAACTTCAAAAGCTCTTTCGCTTCATTGGTGTCTGGTGTTTCAATACGGATATCGCCACAACGTGGGAAACCTTCTTTCTCAGAAAGCGCCTCAAGAATTGGAGAAATACGATCATCAGTCGGCAGATCTTTGATTTCAACCGCTACCGCGATCATTTGACGAGCAAAGATCAACGATTGGAAGTCGATCTCTTTTACCAGTTTATCGGCTTCGCCTGCTTGATAACATTCAAACAATACAAAGCCTGTATTGTTCTTTAAGCGAGGAAAACCAAACACTTCCAGTTGTGTTGCCTTGTCTTGAATTTCGCCAGCACATTCTTTTTCAAAACCAGAGCGACAATAAAGTAGTACGTGTTTCACTGAGTTACCTCTTTTATATTCAAAGCAGCGAAGGAGAAGACTCCCCAACCAATGATAAATAGTAGACCACCAAACGGTGTTATAGGGCCAAACCATTTTATTCCTGTCAGTGCTAAGCCATAAAGGCTGCCACTAAAACAAAGGATGCCGATGATAAAGCAAATTGCCGCAATGAAAAAATATTTTTGTGATTTAGCGCCAAGTTTCATCTGCAGCAGTGCACCACACGCCAATATTGCTAGTGTATGGATAAACTGGTACTGAACACCTGTCTCAAACACGCCTAGCAGATACTCTGGCAAGACAGCTTTTAACCCGTGAGCGGCGAAGGCACCTAGCATTACGGCTATTGCGCCAGAGATACCTGCAAAAGTGAGTAAATACTTACTTCTCATTAAGCACCTCTTTGATAAACGCCGATAGTTTCTCAACGGTTAACGCTATGTTCTGCTGTTCGGTGTAGCCAGAGCTCTTACGAGGCTTAAAGCTGTGATCGCCATCAGGAATAAACTCAACACGAATCGAATCCGACAGGTCGAAATCAGCAAACTCTTCTCGCTTACCAAAGGTATCACGTTCACCTTGTAGAATAAGACACGGCTTTGCTAACTCAGCCAAGTGCTCACCTTTGTATTTCTCTGGTTTGCCTGGTGGATGGAAAGGAAAGCCTAAACAGGCCATTGCAGCCACCTTATCCACTTCAGACAAATGACTCGCCATACGTCCTCCCATCGACTTACCGCCAATAACAAGCTTATCGGCATCTACCTGTCCGATAATCTCTTGGTAAGCTTCGAGCAGTTTAGGGGCTCGATCAGGTGGACGACGCTTACCATCTTCAGCACGCTTGATCATGTAAGGGAAATTAAAACGAATCACTCGTATCCCTTTAAACGCCAGCCCTTTTGCTACCGACTGCATGAATTCATGATCCATGCCTGCGCCAGCACCATGTGCAAAGATAAAAGTTATTGGGTTGTCTTCACCATCAATGATGAGGTTATTCATCAAGTAAGTCCTCTTGTTCACTTTGCGCTTTCGCCAACATCCAATCACGGAAAGTCGCAATACGCCCCATGTCAGCTTGTTTCTCATGACACACCACATAGAAGGCGTTCTTACTTACCAACACTTCATCAAAAGGTGCAATCAAACGACCTGCTTCGATTTCAGGTTGCGCCAACACATTATTACCCAAAGCAATACCTTGCCCGTGAGCGGCCGCCTGCAACACCATGGTTGAGTGACTGAAGATAGGACCATGGTTAACGTTAACCCCATCGATGCCATTTTGCTTGGCAAACTGTTTCCAATCCTTTCGAGATGTATCATGTAATAGCGTATGGCATGCCAAATCACTGAGAGATTCTAAAGGTTTAGCTCCTAGCAGCACGGAAGGTGAGCAAAGAGGGATCAAATATTCTTGGTAAAGCTTATCGGCTCTGAGCCCCGACCAGTTCCCTCGGCCATAGTAAATAGCCACGTCTACATCATCGGTCAGCGAGCCTTCATCCATATCAACGGCTTTGATTCTTACATCAATATCAGGTTCTTGCTGATTAAAGTCAGCGAGTCTTGGTACCAACCATTGAATAGCAAAACTCGGCGGCAAACTGATGGTCAATGCGCCCTTCTCACTTCGCTCAAGAACTTTGTCTGTCGCTTCTGCCAGTGATGTAAAAATATCTTTGATATCCAAGAAGTAGCTTTGGCCTTCTTCCGTCAGCAACAAAGAGCGGTTTCTTCGACGAAACAGCTTCAAAGATAAGAATTCTTCAAGCGCTTTAATCTGATGACTGACCGCGGCTTGAGTAACAAACAACTCTTCTGCGGCACGCGTAAAACTCAAGTGTCGAGCAGCAGCTTCAAACACTCTTAGCGAGTTTAATGGGGGTAATCGACGAGACATAGTTACTCTCTAAATAAGCATTAGTTTTTTTTATCTGAAACATTATAATTTGTCCATTGCCTAGCGGCCAGAGAAATTCTATATTTCATCCCGCAGCAGCTAGCCTGAACGGCTTGATTCTCTCTAGAATCAATTGGTTTAGCTCCTGCGATGTTGTGTTTGCAAACTCGTTCTTTTCGAGTTGGGTAGAGTTCTACCAAATGTTTTGTTGCAGTTCTACACTGAAACGAGGCATGTACTTCCTGTATTTATTTTGACCTGTCTGTCAAATTTGTTTACACCGCCTTATGGGCGGTGTTTTTTTATGTCCAAAGAAAAGTAACAATAAGTTTATCAATAGCTGTGCTAATTAATCTTTATTATTTTTCATCGCTAATCACAGAATCAGACACCCACTCAAATAAACAACTGAACACATACAAATAGCACCATTGAGTTGCACTAAAAAGTAACAGAATACTTCAAGATACTCACACTTCTTCAGTACTTATAGACCCGTTTAGATCTCACCAGTTCTATCAATCCAAAATTTCAAAGCTGAGCATGACGATAGCACGTCCAAACGCATGCCTCTGTCTACTGTCAATCCTTCATCATAGACAATAAAAAAGCCGCTTACTTTTCAGTATGCGGCTTTGCAAAATTATTAACGGTTGGTCAACACACCACTATGGGCGGTAAACCTTAACGTTGTGGAAGCCTTGTTCTTGCAAGTAAAGCGCTTGCAGACGGCTCATGACACCACGGTCACAGTACAACAAGTACTCTTTCGATTGGTCTAGGTCACCAAACTGAGTTGAAAGCTTGAAGAACGGGATGTGTTTGATTTCAACACCATCGATCTCTAGCGGGCTTTCATCTTCTTCGTCTGGGCTACGGATATCAAGAACGACAGCGTGCTCAGCAACGGCTTGAACTTGCTCCACTTCTGGTGCCTGTTCTTGGCTCTCTTTCTCGATATCACGGATATCCATAATACGAGCGTTCTCGATCACTTGCTCCAGCACTTCGAAGTTAAACTTAGCTTCTTCCGCTTCTAGTTTGCCTTTCTTCGCTTTCACGGTTGGCTTCTTAGAGATAACACCACAATACTCAGGCATTACTTTAGCGAAGTCTTCAGTACCAATCTTACGAGACAGGTCGATGATGTCTTCTTTGTCCCAGTTGATAAGTGGACGAAGGATCAAAGTGTCCGTCACGTTGTCGATATGACGCAGGTTAGTTAGCGTTTGGCTAGAAACCTGACCAAGAGCTTCACCCGTTACTAGTGCTTCGATACCAAAACGCTCTGCAACCATACCACCAGCACGCATGAACATACGCTTAAGAACAACGCCCATTTGACCGTCTTCAACGTTCTCAAGGATCTCTGCAACTACAGGTTCAAAATCAATAGAGATGAACTTCACCTTTGCAGATGAACCGTATTTATCCCATAGATAATGAGAAACCTGCTTAACACCAATCTCGTGAGCAGGGCCACCAAGATTGAAGAAGCAGTAATGCACTTTAGAACCACGTTTGATGTGTAAGTAGCTTGAAACACCAGAATCAAAGCCACCAGAGATCAAGCTAAGCAGATCTTCTTGAGTACCAAGAGGGAAACCACCTAGGCCTTTATGACGTTCAATAACTTGGTTTAGCTTATCGTTCTCGACTTCAACTTTAACGGTAATATCTGGATTTTTCAGTTTTACTTTTGCTGATTCAACCGCTTGATTTAGACCGCCGCCTACGTAGCGTTCTAGCTCGATAGAAGTAAAATCATGCTTACCACGACGCTTAGCACGTACAGAGAAAGTCTTACCTTCAATAAGAGCACCGCTACGCTCGAGAACTTGCTCGTAAATGTTGTGCAGGTCTTTAAATTCTGATTGCTGAACTTCAAGGGAGTGATGAATACCCGGAGTTTGCGTCAATACTTCAAGTGTTTCTTTAAAGTATTTGTCGCTCTCAGACGTCACTTCGATATGGTCACGGCGGTTGAAGACAGCCACAGACTCAGTACGACGCTGAAGAATAGTACGAATATTACGTTCTAGAATCTTTGTGAAGCGCTTACGCACCGATTCACTTTTTACAAAAATTTCCGGGTGGGGCTTAACAATAAATTTCATAGTACTTTCACGCCAATAAGGTTCACAATTTTAATAGGTTCATCACCACGTAAAAGGTCATTTCACATAGTTATTGAAGCAATAATAGATCAATATTAAATCTAAGGGCGCGAATTATACATGAGAAAATCAAACAAGGAAAAGAGTGCGTGCTTTGGTGCCATTAATAAACTCACCTTAGTGACAAACTATCGTCTCGATTTCATCCAAGCTCATTTATCCATATCTTCTCTTCTCTTCTCTTCTCTTACTAGCTTGGTACAAACACTTTTGTGTATCACACAAAGAAAAAGCCCAATCTACGACAGATTGAGCTTTGGGATGCATATTCTTGATAAATACTATTCAGTGATTACTGGGACTTCTTCACTGTAAAGCGGTTCGCCCTGCATAATGCTGATTTCAACACGACGGTTTAAGCTACGTTGCCATTCAGTATCGTTCGGCTCTACTGGCTCTGTATCGGCCATACCGCGAACTCTTAAACGTTGATGAGAGAAACCACGGACCTTTTCCATCTCTTGAGCCACAGACACCGCACGCTGCGATGATAAGTCCCAATTAGAACGGTAAAGCTCAGAATCAAGACGTTGATTATCAGTATGCCCAGAGATTCGGACAATGCCCGGAACATCTTTCACTAACTCGGCAACCTGTCTCACCAAAGGTCGGAACTTAGGTTGTAGGAAAGCAGAA
The DNA here is from genome assembly GCF_041439605.1 of Vibrio sp. 1F169. Classification (NCBI taxonomy): domain Bacteria; kingdom Pseudomonadati; phylum Pseudomonadota; class Gammaproteobacteria; order Vibrionales; family Vibrionaceae; genus Vibrio; species Vibrio sp. 1F169. The sequence continues at coordinate 17,461 of NZ_JBGOOI010000010.1, forward strand.
CCCGATGGGAATGCGCCTTTTTCACGAATTCGAATCACAATTTGCTGGCCAAGGTTTTCCACCTCAATCGCGCCTTGGTCGATCTCTCGCTCCAACGCCTTCTTGATGCTCTCCATCAAGGTTTCCATCTCTTGAGACTGTTCTTGAGCTTGCTGTTGCTGCTGATCTGATTCTGAGTTTTGGTTGTTGTGCGCAGAAACTTCTGCTGATTTACCACCCGTCATCTTGCCCTGATCACGCATTGTACCGCCAGCACGCTCAGATTCCCCTTCATGAAACTCGAGAGTTTGCTGCGTAATATCAATGGTTTGCTGCATGATTACATCAATAGGCGTCGGTTCTGGGCGACCAGGACGAAACTCCTGCGCAATAATGCTGGTACCTTTAGGAATGTCTTTTACTTCCAAGCGGTTTTGTACACCAAACGCGAATTTCATTGAGCCTGCGATCTGTTTAAATTTCAGTACGTCCATCTCAGAGAATGAGAGGAGCAGTACAAAGAAACACATCAACAATGACATCAAGTCAGCAAATGTTCCCATCCATTGTGGCAAACCCGGAGGGGGACATTTACATGGATTTTCTTCATCCATTTTTATTCCCCTTAAGCCATTTCACCATCAATCGTACGTTTACCTTCGTTAAGGTAACTCTTCAGGTAACCGTCAATAACTCGTGGGTTTTGACCATCTTGAATCGCGAGTACGCCATCCATCACCAAACGACGATTCAGTGTCTCTTGGTCACGACGTAGAGCAAGTTTGTCCGCGATAGGGAAGAACACCATGTTCGAAAGAATTGCACCATATAGAGTGGTTAAAAGTGCAACCGCCATCGCCGGCCCGATCGCTTTTGGATCATCCATGTTCGAAAGCATGGCAACCAAACCAACCAATGTACCAATCATACCCATTGCGGGTGCAACATCACCAAAAGCTGTAAATACTTTAGCGCCCTGTTCGTGACGTTCTGTGGTTAACGCGATGTCTTTTTGCAGTGCTGCACGCACCACATCACCATCATGGCCATCAACCAATAGGTCGATACCCTTTTGCATGAAACTGTTGCTGATTTCCATCTCTTCAAGTGCTAAGAAACCGCCTTTACGCGCGGCATCCGCCATCTCTACGACTTTAGCAATAAGATCTTCTGGTTCATCGGCTTTAAACATAAATGCTTTACCGGCAATTTTTGCCGCACCAAAGAACTGTCCCATGGTGAATTTCATTAGAACAACAAACGTTGAACCACCAATCACGATCAAAACGGATGTCGTGTCATAGAACATCCCGAGGCTTCCACCTAGGATCATTGCCATAATTACGAAGGCAAATCCACCAATCAAACCTATTAGGGTTGCTAAATCCACTGAGCACTCCTCATGCTTTTTTACAGTTCTACGTCGACGATAATATTCTTATCGGCAAGACTATAAGATCTTTTAGTTAATTCTTCGTCTAAGTATCACACTTTTCGTTTTTGAATCACAACTATTGGCTTACTTTGGACTTATCCAAAGCGTATAAACTCGATAAAGCCACGGTTATTCAATCAAAGTAAATTCAAGCGCCTTAAAAACGAACTTTCTAGCAAAAATTCTTGGTTACATTTGACCATCTTAGCGGCCTAGGGTAACGTTCGTTCATCTTTCCAAACGCAGATTTATTATGGCTACTAAGAAACCTGAAAATATGAGCTTTGAAGCGGCTATCGAAGAGCTTGATGGCTTGGTTGATCAACTAGAAAATGGTGATCTAGCTTTAGATGATGCGCTGAAAAAGTTCGAACGAGGCATCTCCCTCGCTCGTGCTGGTCAAAGTAAACTAAACGACGCTGAACAGCGTGTTAGCATCCTGCTGCAAAATGATGAAAATGCAGAACTGAGTGACTTTAACCCACAACCTGAATAACAAATTGTATGAGATCCCCTATGATCGAGACGTTATTGTCTTATCAAGCACGTAATAACGAGCAACTTAACCTTTGGCTTGATCGCCTGCCACACCAAAATCAGAATCTCATTAACGCGATGCGTTATGGGTTACTTTTAGGCGGCAAACGCGCACGTCCGTTTCTTGTCTACATTACAGGGGAAATGCTCGGTTGCACTGCGGAAGAACTTGACACTCCAGCTTCAGCAATCGAATGTATTCATGCCTATTCTCTGATTCACGACGACCTTCCAGCAATGGACGACGACGAATTGCGTCGTGGCCATCAGACTTGTCACATTAAATACGATGAAGCAACGGCAATTTTAACTGGCGATGCACTACAAACTCTCGCGTTTACTATACTTGCGGAAGGTACATTAAGTGCTGACGGTGAAAGCAATCGCGTTCGAATGATTCAACGCCTAGCTGAAGCCTCTGGTGCACAAGGTATGTGTATTGGACAAGCTCTTGATATTGAAGCTGAAAACCGCTCTGTCACGCTAGAAGAGTTAGAAGAAGTTCACCGCAATAAAACGGGCGCGCTAATGAAGAGTGCGATTCGTTTAGGTGCTCTCGCTGCTGGTGAAAAAGCGTTTGAAGTGATGCCTCAATTAGACAAGTTCGCCGATGCCATTGGATTAGCATTCCAGGTTCAAGATGATATTTTAGATATCACTGGCGATACTGAAACTTTGGGTAAGCCACAGGGTTCTGACCAAGATTTGAACAAAAGCACCTACCCTTCTTTGTTAGGTTTAGAGGGCGCTCAAGAAAAAGCGCAAACTCTGCTACAGGAAGCGCTTCAAGCTTTGGCTGCAATCCCATACAATACCCAGTTACTCGAAGAGTTCGCCCGATACGTCATCGAGCGCAAGAACTAAGACAATAAGCGCGCATTACCTATGACTCTTGATATATCCAAGTACCCAACTCTTGCTTTGGCTGATAAGCCAGAGGACTTGCGTCTACTTCCAAAAGAGACGCTTACACAGCTTTGTGATGAATTACGCACCTATCTTCTAAACTCAGTGAGCCAGTCAAGTGGCCACTTAGCATCGGGCTTAGGTACGGTAGAGCTAACCGTTGCTCTGCACTACGTGTACAACACGCCTTTTGACCAGTTGGTTTGGGATGTTGGTCACCAAGCCTACCCGCACAAGATCCTTACAGGTCGTCGTGACCGCTTATCGACTATCCGTCAAAAAGATGGACTGCACCCATTCCCATGGCGTCAAGAGAGCGAATACGACACGCTTTCTGTTGGTCACTCTTCAACATCGATCAGCGCCGGACTTGGTATGGCGATCAGTGCGAAGAAAGAGGGCAAGAACCGTAAAGTCGTGAGTGTGATTGGTGATGGCGCGATTACCGCAGGTATGGCCTTCGAAGCGATGAACCACGCGGGTGATATTCACAATGACATGCTGGTTATCCTGAACGATAACGAGATGTCGATCTCTGAAAACGTCGGTGCGCTAAACAATCACCTAGCTCAAGTTCTTTCTGGCAGTCTTTACACGTCAATTCGTGAGGGCGGCAAGAAAGTGCTATCGGGCGTTCCGCCGATTAAAGAGCTCGTTCGTCGTACAGAAGAACATCTAAAAGGCATGGTTGTCCCTGGCACCATGTTTGAAGAGTTAGGCTTTAACTACATTGGTCCGGTTGACGGTCACGATGTGAATGAGCTGATTAAAACGCTGAAGAACATGAGAGACCTTAAAGGCCCTCAGTTCCTGCATATCATGACCAAGAAAGGCAAAGGCTACGAGCCTGCTGAGAAAGATCCAATTGGTTATCACGGCGTACCTAAATTCGATCCTGCACACTCAAGTCTGCCTAAGAGCACCAGCTCTAAACCAACTTTCTCTAAGATTTTTGGCGACTTCCTGTGTGATATGGCTGCGCAAGATCCTAAGCTGATGGCAATTACGCCAGCAATGCGTGAAGGTTCTGGCATGGTACGTTTCTCGAAAGAGTACCCAGAGCAATACTTCGATGTAGCGATTGCTGAGCAGCACGCAGTGACACTAGCAACGGGTATGGCGATTGCGGGTGATAAGCCGATTGTGGCTATCTACTCGACGTTCTTACAACGTGGCTACGATCAACTGATCCACGATGTCGCTATCATGGATCTACCGGTTATGTTCGCTATTGACCGTGCAGGTCTTGTTGGCGCCGATGGTCAAACACACCAAGGTGCGTTCGACTTAAGCTTTATGCGTTGTATTCCAAACATGGTGATCATGGCACCAAGCGACGAAAACGAATGTCGCCAAATGCTATACACTGGCCACCAGCACACAGGTCCAAGTGCCGTTCGTTACCCTCGTGGTAATGGTATGGGTACAGAGATTCAAAGTGAGTTTACTGCGCTAGAGATTGGTAAAGGTCGTATCGTTCGTGAAAGCAAAAAAGCAAAAGATGGCTCGAAAGTCGCTATCCTAAGCTTCGGTACTTTCCTTGAGAGTGCACTTCAAACCGCAGACGCTATCGATGCGACAGTGGCTGATATGCGCTTTGTGAAGCCACTCGATGAAGCTTTGATCAAACAACTTGCTGCAGACTACGATGTACTTGTTACTATCGAAGAAAACGCAATAGCAGGTGGTGCGGGCGCGAGTGTGATTGAATTCTTGATGCAAGAGAAACTACTGATGCCAGTATTGAATCTTGGCCTCCCAGACAAGTTTATTGCTCAAGGAACACAGGATGAGCTGCATGAAGAGCTTGGCTTAGATGCGAAAGGCATTGAGAAGTCGATCTCTGACTATCTTGCTAAATAGCCTTAACACGTAAGCTCTAAAGTCGTAAGCAATAAAAGCAAAAAAGGTTGGCCCTAGGGTCAACCTTTTTAGTATCCGAGACTTAGCTTAATGTGCTTGCAACTAAGCCTTAATCCTTTAGCTAACTTAAACTAACCAGCCCGCGAAATGTGCCACTGCGTACAAGGCAACAGCCGCCATAATACCTGCCACAATATCATCAATCATAATACCTAAGCCGCCGTGTACTCGTTTATCTAGCCAGCCAATAGGCCAAGGCTTCACCATATCGAAAAAGCGAAATAGGACAAAACCAGTGAATAACCATTTCCAGTCATCCGTAGGGATATTCAATAAAGGCACTAGACCCATGGTGATCCAAAAGCCCGCAAACTCATCCCATACGATAGAGCCATGGTCGTGTACACCCATATCATCAGATGTCACCTGGCAGATCTTGATACCGATAATACAACTAACAACCACTACTGCGACATAAGCAGGGAAAGGTAACTGAACCAGCAATAGATAAAAGGGGATCGACGCAAGCGTGCCCATTGTGCCTGGAATAATCGGCGATAAGCCACTGCCAAAACCCGTAGCCAATAAGTGCCAAGGATTTTTAAGAGAAATAAGAGAAAGTGGATTTGTCATCAATTAACCTTAAAGTGATCGTAACCAGTTAAGTTCCAGCTTAGTGGTTCACCATTATTGTGTAATTCAAAATATTCTACAGGTCTTATCTGGCCAATGCAGGTGACTTTTGTACCTGTGTGCGACAAAGCACTTTCCAATGAACCTTTATTTTCTTCCGGCACGGTAAAGCAGAGTTCGTACTCTTCACCACTGGTCAACGCATACTGCTGTGCAGAAGCGGTATCAGAAGAGAATTGAAGTAATTCAGCAGAGATTGGTAACGCACTCACATCAATGCTTGCACCGACCTGAGAACGCTTAAGGATGTGTTTTAAGTCGGCAATAACGCCATCAGAGATATCAATAGCCGATGAAGCTAGGTTCACGAGCGCCTGACCCGCCAATACTCGTGGAGAGCTGATGTAGTGCCTCTCTTCTAGCTCAAGTGCATAAGGCTTAGCTTTGTTCTGTTCTGGGTCTAATATCACCTCTAGCCCAGCTTTGCTGTCACCTAAGTTACCCGTTACGTAAATCCAGTCCCCCACTTTCGCGCCATCTCTGCGTAGTGCTCGACCTTCTGGCACAAAGCCCTGTACAGTCAGCGTTAAACTCAGCGGCCCTTTGGTCGTGTCACCACCAATAAGTTGAATACCAAAATAGTCTGCAAGTTTGAAGAAGGAATCACAGAAGGGAGCAAGCCATTCTTCATCAACTTCTGGCATGGTTAACGCAAATGAAACCCAGGCAGGCGTCGCACCCATCGCCGCAAGGTCGCTAATGTTCGAAGCCAACGCCTTGTGTGCTACCCATGCCGGATTCGCCTCTGTTAAGAAGTGAGTGCCCGCCACTAAGGTATCCGTGCTGATCGCTATCTCAACATTGCCCGGCGCTTTGACCAAAGCACAGTCATCGCCCGCTGCCAGATGTACATCTTTACGTTGTGGTTGTCGATTTACAAAATATTTTTCAATCAGGTTAAATTCGCCAGACATCACATGCCCTATCTTTAGTCTTCATACAAATCACCGTAATTATTGGTATTACGATAATTTAGTTACAAAAAAGGCCAGCATAAAAGCTGACCTTTAGATTCAATATACGAACGTCTTATTTCTTACGAACGTGCGGTGCAGCTTTATCAAGCACACCGTTAACAAACTTATGGCTGTCTTCTGCTGCGAATACTTTCGCAAGCTCGATAGCTTCGTTGATAACCACTTTGTATGGTACATCTTCGCGACGAGTCATCTCGTACATAGCTAAACGTAGAAGCGCTAGTTCCATCAAATCCAGATCTTGCATAGGGCGAGATACGAATGGACGAAGCTTGCTATCAAGTTCCATGTGGCTAAGAGCAACACCAGTTAGTAAGTCGCGGAAGTATGCAACGTCTGTTTCTGGCATAGCTAGAGCAGGTTCAGCGGCATGATGCTCTTCTTCATCATACTTACCACCAGATAAGAACTGTTCTTCAACGGTAGCAATATTTTCTTTAGTAATTTGCCAAGAATAAATTGCTTGTAGAGCAAATTGACGTGCGTTACGACGTGCGGCTGGTTTCACACTGGCCCCCATTAGGAATCGATTTCAGAAAGAACGTTGATCATCTCAAGTGCGCTAAGTGCGGCTTCTGCACCCTTATTACCAGCCTTGGTTCCTGCGCGTTCAATAGCTTGATCGATCGTATCAACAGTAAGAACACCAAACGCTACTGGAAGAGAAAATTCCAGAGACACTTGTGCCAAACCTTTATTACATTCACTACAAACATAGTCAAAGTGAGGTGTACCGCCACGGATTACTGTACCAAGAGATACAATCGCATCGAACTTACCTGTTTTTGCAACGCGTTGCGCTACAAGTGGAAGTTCTACTGCACCAGGGCAACGAACAACAGTGATGTTGTCTTCGCTTACTTGTCCATGACGCTTTAAAGTATCGATTGCACCAGAAAGTAAACTTTCGTTAATAAAACTGTTGAAACGAGCAATAACGATAGCAATTTTTGCATTTGGCGCTGGGAAGCCACCCTCGATCACTTTCATAAGCCTTCCTTTAACTATTTTCATCAAGTGAGAATCGCCGGATTCTAGCACAAAACTGTGAGCAATATCTAATGCTAATTTAGAAGAACAGACACCGGAGATGTAAAGATGATAACGCAGCACGGCTCTCAACCATATAGGAGCAACCAGTAGTCAAGCTCGTGTATTTAACACGTTTTGAATCGGGCTTAACTACTTTGCTCTTTTGGCAAAACGAATCACCAAAAGAGCCACTGGAATCATCGGTAAATTATGTTGCTATAAACAGAGATATATCGACTTACTCGCAAACATACTCAACAACGTTAAGACCAAAGCCACCTAATGCGTGGTAACGCTTGGTGCTTGAAGAAAGCAGACGCATATCATGAACACCAAGGTCTTGTAGAATCTGAGAACCCACACCAACACGACGCGAGGTACCTTGCTTTTTAGCCATGGTTGGCTGCTCGTTCTTATCTTGAGCTTCGAATGTCTTCACTTTGTGAATCAAAGAATCAGACGACTCTTCGTTACCCAGAATAACCAACACACCGCCTTCATCGCCAATGCGCTTCATCGCTTTATCTAGTGACCAGCTACGCTCTGTACCACGGTCTGAGTGAAGTAGATCGGTAAACGTGTCATGCAGGTGAACACGCACTAAAGGAGCGCCCACAGACAGGTCACCTTTTTGCATCGCGTAGTGGATCTGGTTATCAATCGTGTCACGGTAAGTCACAAGCTCAAAGTCACCAAACTCTGTTGGCAAATGACATTGTGCTACACGTTCAATCGTCGTTTCTGTGTTGTTGCGGTATTCAATCAAGTCAGCAATGGTGCCTAATTTGATATCGTGTTTTTCAGCGAAGACTTCAAGATCAGGGCGACGTGCCATGGTGCCGTCGTCATTTAGGATTTCAACGATAACCGAAGCTGGCTCACAGCCTGCTAGACGTGCTAAATCACAGCCTGCTTCTGTGTGGCCTGCGCGCGTTAGAACACCACCTTCTTGCGCTGTCAGTGGGAAAATATGACCAGGTTGAACAAGATCAGCCGCTTTTGCGTCTTTTGCCACAGCAGCTTGAACGGTAACAGCGCGGTCTGATGCAGAAATACCAGTTGTTACGCCCTCTGCCGCTTCAATCGAAACCGTAAAGTTAGTAGTGTATTGAGCGTTGTTGTCTTGAACCATAGGGGCTAGACCCATACGGCTTGAACGCTCTTTGGTTAGCGTCAGACAGATTAAGCCACGGCCATACATCGCCATGAAGTTAATCGCTTCTGGCGTCACATGTTCAGCTGCCATGATCAGATCGCCTTCATTTTCGCGATCTTCATCATCCATCAGGATAACCATTTTTCCTAGGCGAATGTCTTCAATAATTTCTTGAGGAGTACTAATTGGCATTGTTCTATATCCTTTGAAATGGTTCTGCTTCCTAGAACCGACACTATTTAAACCTGATGATATTGCTTCGCTTTACAAAGTCTCGCTTAACGCACTTTGTATCAACGGTTAGGCAAAACCATTCTGCTGTAAGAATTCCATCGTTAATCGAGATTCAGGCTCAGACTCTTGCTGCTGACCTTGCAGTAAACGCTCCATGTAACGCGCTAATACATCAACTTCTAGATTCACTTTACGACCGACATTGAATTGGTCGATGGTGGTTTCTGAAGAAGTGTGAGGAACGATAGTCAGCTTGAATGCGTTCTTGCGTAAATCGTTCACAGTCAGGCTGATACCATCGACCGTTACTGAACCTTTTTGAGCCACGTATTTTGAGATTTCTGCTGGCATTTCTACCCAGAACTCAATCGCACGACCAACTTGATTACGTTCAACAATCTCACCCACGCCATCAACGTGACCAGACACGATGTGTCCACCGAAACGCGTGGTTGGTAACATTGCTTTCTCAAGGTTTACCTTGTCGCCAGCTTGGTAATCGACAAAACCCGTTTTTTTCAGGGTCTCAAGCGAAAGGTCTGCACTGTAGCTGTGATCGTTATACTCAACAACCGTCAAACAAACACCATTGGTCGCGATACTGTCGCCTAACTTAACGTCAGCCATATCAAGATTACCAACATTAACCGTTACGGTGATGTCTTCTCCGCGGGGAGTGATTGCACTCAATGTACCTACGGCTTCTACAATTCCTGTAAACATTTTAAAACTCTTTTTGTTGTCAACGACATGTATTTGGTTAGCAGAACTATTTCCACTATGGTTTCGTTATTATTTGTTTCGCGATAATAGGTTTCGCGACGATGCGAATATCCACACCAACCTGTCGAACATCTTTAATTTCTAGGTCAATCACATCAGACATTGAAGTGAGTCCTAATGCGCCCATCAAACCTCGTCCGTCACTGCCCATTAGTTTAGGTGCTAAATAAAGGATTAGCTCATCCACTAGCTGCGCTTCAATCAAGCTTTTTGCCAAGGTAGCGCCCGCTTCGACCCAAATATGATCAATATGGTTCGCTGGCAATTGACGCATTAGATCGTGTAAATCGAGCTGACCTGCATCTGTGGTTTCGACTTCAATATCAGCAGAGGTTTCAGCGACTCTCAATACCGATGTTGGAGTTTGGAATAACTTGAGCTCAGGATACAGTTGATTTTGGCGATCAAGAATTACGCGAATTGGCTGACGCAACTCGTCTTCAACGTAATTTGTTTTGGTACTGCTTGGCAACTCTGCCCAACGAACATTCAGCGACGCGTTGTCTTCAATCACCGTTTGGCTGGTTGATAGCACCGCGCCTGATTTTGCTCGAAAGTTCTGAACATCACGACGCGCTTCTGGCGATGTGATCCATTGGCTTTGACCATTTTCCAATGCCGTTTGTCCATCAAGGCTAGCGGCCATCTTTAACTGAACAAATGGCATGCCCGTTTGCATACGCTTAATAAATGCAGGATTTAAATCGAGAGCATCTTGCTCTAACAAGCCGATTTCAACCTCAATACCTGCGTCGCGTAGCATCTTGATACCACGGCCTGCGACTTTAGGGTTTGGGTCCTGCATGGCACAAATCACTTTTGAAACTTGAGCCTTAATCAAACCTTCAGCACAAGGCGGCGTTCTACCGTAATGAGAACAAGGTTCAAGTGTGACATAAGCGATCGCACCTTTTGCCTTATCACCCGCCATTCTCATAGCGTGTACTTCGGCATGAGCTTCGCCAGCTTTGGCATGGAAACCTTCGCCAACGATCTGGCCATCGGTTTGCACGATGACACAACCCACATTCGGGTTTGGTGCAGTAGTGTAAATGCCGCGTTTGGCTAACTGAATAGCACGCGACATCATTTGAAAATCTAGGGAAGTAAAGTTTGACATGATTGAGGAGTTAATCCTCTAATTTAGCGATTTCTTCGCCAAACTCTCGGATGTCTTCAAAGCTGCGGTAAACAGAGGCAAAACGAATGTACGCCACTTTGTCCAATTCTTTCAATTGGCCCATCACAAGGTTACCAATCATCTCGCTTGGTACTTCACGCTCACCAGTCGCACGGAGTTGTGACTTAATCGTGCTGATCGCAAGTTCAATCGCATCAGCACTCACTGGGCGTTTTTCTAGGGCGCGCTGCACACCACCGACCATTTTATCTTCATTAAATGGTTCGCGGTTTCCATTCGACTTTATGACTTTAGGCATCACAAGTTCTGCCGATTCGAAAGTCGTAAAACGTTCACTACATGCAAGGCATTGACGGCGACGACGAACCTGATGGCCATCGGCTACCAGTCTTGAATCGATTACTTTAGTGTCGTTCTCTGAACAAAAAGGACAATGCATATCACCTCCAAATAATTGAATATCAGTGTAACGGAATTGCCAAACGTTAGGAAAGAAAAAGGGCCAATTAAGGCCCTTTTGTGTGGTAATTCATTGATTATTGCTACTCGAGCGCCATTTCAAAAATGAGCTGAGGAGTAAAATTAACGACCAGCGTTAACCGCGAACTAAATAGTTCGCTTTACCTACCCACTTGTAGCTTGTCAGCTCTTCTAAGCCCATTGGGCCGCGAGCATGCAGCTTTTGAGTAGACACAGCAACTTCAGCGCCTAAACCAAACTGTGCGCCATCTGTAAAACGTGTTGATGCATTCACATAGACTGCAGCTGAACCGACTGAATTAATAAAGCGCTCTGAGCTCTCTAGACTGTTAGTCATAATCGCATCTGAGTGACTCGCGTTGTGTACGCGCATGTGGTCAATCGCTTCTGCCACATCCGCAACTACTTTTACGCCTAGCGTGTAGCTTAACCATTCAGTGTCAAAGTCACCTTCAACTGCATCACGTTGGTCTTCGAAACTAGTAAGCAATGATTTTGCACTAGCGTCAGCAACCAAGGTTACTTTGCCTGCTAAACGCTGTGTTAGCTTAGCAAGGAAAGCCTCAGCAACCGCTTCATGCACTAATAATGTATCCAATGAGTTACATGCAGATGGACGTTGAACTTTCGAGTTTTCAACCACATCAACAGACTTCTCAAGATCAGCGCTCTCATCAACAAAGATATGGCTGATACCGAAACCACCGATGATCACTGGAATGGTGCTGTTTTCTTTACACATTTTGTGCAGACCAGCGCCACCACGAGGAATGATCATATCCACGTAGTCATCCAGTTTAAGCAGTTGAGAGACAAGTTCACGATCGGGTTTCTCGATGTACTGCACAGAAGCCGCAGGAAGTTCCGCTTTCTCTAATGCAGACTGGATTACTTTAACCAGCTCCATGTTTGAGAAGAATGTCTCTTTGCCGCCACGTAGGATGCTTGCGTTACCAGTTTTGAGACACAGTGCTGCAATATCGATGGTTACGTTTGGACGCGCTTCATAAATAACACCAACCACGCCAAGTGGTACACGACGGCGAGACAGTGACATACCGTTTTCAAGTACCTTACTGTCAATCTCGCTGCCGACTGGATCATTCAGGCTAATCACGTTACGTACATCGTTAGCGATACCGGTTAAGCGTTCTTCGTTCAGCAATAGACGATCAAGCAGTGCATCAGTCAGACCCGCTTCACGGCCAAGTTCGATATCTTTCGCGTTTGCTTCTAAAATCGTTGTTGCGCTTGCTTCTAGCTCATCAGCGATAATCGCCAATGCTTTATTCTTTTGCGCCGTAGATGCGGTCGCTAGGTGGAAAGCAGCGTCTTTTGCTGCGATACCCATGTTAGTTAAATCCACGTTTAACTCTCCCTAAATTCTGTCTGTCTTTGGATGCAAAAAGGTGATTCGCCTTCTCATCACGAGCTATTCTTGGATTACAACAAGGTCGTCACGGTGAATGACTTCTGACCCGTAATCGTAGCCAAGGATGTCGCCAATATCTTTACTGTGCTTGCCTGCAATTTTTGCTAGGTCTTGGCTTGAATAACTGGCGATACCACGCGCAATTACTTTGCCTTTACTGTCTGTGACTTGGGTGACTTCACCACGAGAGAATTCGCCTTTAACTCGAACAACCCCTTTCGCCAACAAGCTGCTGCCTTTAGTGTTGACTGCGTTTACTGCGCCGTCGTCGACCACAATGTCACCAGCTGAAGCAGGGCCCGCTAGAATCCAGCGTTTACGGTTTTCAAGCGCTTCCGCTAAAGGCAAGAAACGTGTGCCTTGTGGGTTGTCACTCAGTGAGTCAAACACCACATTTTCAGCACTGCCCGCAGCAATAATTACTTCAATGCCAGCGCGACGAGCAATATCAGCCGCCTGCAGTTTTGTCGCCATGCCGCCAGTACCTAACGTAGTACCACTGCCGCCTGCGATCTTACGCAGCGTGTCATCAATGGTTTTTACTTCTTTGATGAGCTCAGCATTTGGGTCTTTACGAGGGTCAGCCGTAAACAGGCCTTTTTGGTCCGTTAATAGCAAAAGCTTATCAGCACCGCACAAAATACCCACTAAGGCCGACAAGTTATCATTGTCGCCCACTTTAATTTCGTTGGTGGCTACTGCGTCGTTTTCGTTTACTACCGGAATAATGTCGTGCTCAACAAGCGCATTGATCGTGTCACGTGCATTAAGAAAACGCTCGCGATCATCGAGGTCAGCACGAGTCAGTAGCATCTGGCCAATCTTAAGGCCATAGATAGCAAACAAAGACTCCCAAACTTGAATCAACTGACTTTGCCCAACTGCCGCAAGCAACTGTTTGCTTGCCATCGAGTTGGGAAGTGCGGGGTAACCAAGGTGCTCACGTCCGGCTGCAATTGCGCCAGACGAAACCATAACCACAGAGTGGCCTTGTTTTTTTAATTCAGCACATTGACGAACCAGCTCAACCATATGAGCGCGGTCTAATGCCAATGTTCCACCAGTTAAGACACTGGTACCCAGTTTAACAACGACAGTTTTACTCTGTGTTGTTGTCCCGCTTTGATGATTTGTTGTCATGAAGTCTTTTATGAATAAAACAAATAAGAGGTGATGTTTTAGCAATCAAAAGGGGAATTCACAAGCAGAAAAGGTGCGAAATCGCACCTTTTTGCTTTATATAGAAGAGTAACCTTTAAAATCAGACGAATTCGACAGACTCTTCGTCTAACTGAACGCCGATTTCAAATTTCTTTTGAAGTTCATCAACCAGCTTTTGGTGAAAGGCTTCTTGAGTTCGAGATACCTCAGCGATCGCCTTTTTAGGTAATGGTAAAGGATCCCAGTTACCATCGATGTTGTATTTACCCGTGTTGTACTTCGCCGAAAATCCTTCTTCCGACTTATCCAACTCCAACCACCAGCCCCAAAACTCACGTTCTTCTGGCGATTTTTTATCGTTCACACACACAGACAAGCAATCAAAAATATAGTGGCCTTCTTCTGATTGAGGCTCCCTTAAGTAAGGGCCTATAGCCTTTAAAACATTTAACAAGCGATAATGCGTAGGTTGTTGTGTCACTTCTGACATATTGAATCTCCATTTCAATGTTAAGAATGACGTTACTCAGACTGTTATACGTAGAAACTACGCAATTGGATTTTATAAATTATTTCTGAGTATCAGGTACTTACTTTGTACACTTTTCATGCTTAACTAATTTAGGGGAAATGTCATCTAAATAATTCATCCTCAAGCCACTTTATCGCCAATTCGAGGGATTGCTCATAACCTTGTGTAATTGACTTAGCTTTGATTTTCTTCGCTTTACCGTAATCACTGTAAATAGCAACCAGTTGGTTATCCATTGGAGGTGATACTGGGTCGCCCTCTAACGCTAATGCCAAGATAGGCACACTGGTTTTACTGTTTGACAGCAAACCTTGTACCTTGAGTGACCACGCCATCAATTGCCCAGAAAGACTATTGATATCAACGGCCCCTTTACCAAGACGTGAAGCCAAAACATCTAAATGCATTTTAGGCATCTGTTTCAGTTTGTCGGCATGAACAAAGATATCGTGAATTGGCGCGCCTAAAGAGATACACGCTTTAAGCTTATGCTGCTCAAGGAAAGATAATCTCACCATCGCATTGCCACCAAAGCGGAAGCCAAACAAGCCAACCTTGTGGTGATCGACCCACGGGATATTAGGCAGTTCATTCAAGACAGCTTGGTGAAGACAAGATGAGTCTTCTGTTAACGGCCAATGTGCACTGTGCCCTATCGATGGCATGTCTACCGTTAGCATTGCAATGTTCTTTGGTGCTAAGTAATCCCTAAACAAACGCCACATATCGGTTTGCAAGCTATCTAGACCAGCGCTGACAATCACAACCGGTTGTGGTTTGTCTGTTTTGGTTAGATGCAAGTTCGCTTTGATCTTCTTGTTTTGGTATGGAATATCAATCTGTTTGACGATCAACTTCGTATGCTTAATTGCTTCAGAATAAGCTGCGTTGGCCAACACTTGAGCCTGAGCCGCCAAATTGTCGTTCTTGAGATGTGGGTAGCCAGCAATGCTGAAGCACAACGATGCTGAAAACAGCTCTTCAGCCATTTCTTCACCCTTCTTCTCGTTCGAGCGATTTTGATGCTGCATACCCAGTTTGGTCCATTCGTATGCCCAGTTACCACTTCGGTAACCCATGACCGTATCAAGCCACTCATCGGTTGTACGAGAGTTATCTGATGACGCGATGCGAGCCAATACCGCTTCTTGCTCAATGGGGTTAACGCCTTGCCATACCCACTGAAGACGTCTTAGGTTTCGGTACCATGATGAGTTTTGCTGTTCACGCTTCTCATCCAATAACGCTTCAGAGCTTGGCATGTATTGTGTCAGCATTGAGGTCTCTTTAGCCTGCTTGTGCTTTACAAACAAGGTTTCCGAAAGGTTTGAGCTCGTTTCTTCTGATTCAGACATTGGGATACTTAATAAGAAATGGTTGTTACTAATCATATAAAAAAAAATGACCCTATAAAGGGTCATTTCTCAAAAAACTAAGTTTACGCTTATTTTGACTTGCGATTTACCGGCTCAACGTAGCTTAGGCTAGTATCCCAAGGTTGCTCAATCCATGTGTCTTGAGCGATATCAACGATGTACTCGTCTAGCAAGTCAGCACCAGATGGCTTTGCACACACAGCGATCAGTTTCGCTTTCGGGTACATTTCGCGAAGCTTGCGTGCAGTGTCACCACTATCAACAAGATCTTCAACGATTAGGAAGCCTTCGCCGTCACCTTCAGGTGCTTTAACGACGGTCATATCACGTTGGTGATCGTGGTCGTAGCTAGAAATACAAATCGTATCTACGTGACGAATACCTAGCTCACGAGCCAAGATTGCACCAGGAACCAAACCACCACGGCTCACTGCCCAGATGCCTTTCCACTGCTCTGCTGGCATTTGCTTTTCAGCAAGTTGACGGCAGTAAGTCTGCATGTTGTCCCAAGTGATAACGAATTTGTTGCTCATAGTATAAAACCTAATAATTTTGTCATGTTATTAGAGGCTATTTCAAACATAGCCTCTTCAGCGATTAAGCAGAAATCTAGACGATTAAGCGAAAGTATATTTAAGAATAAAGATAGCCGACATTACCCACACAGCAGGTGAAACATCGCGACCTTTACCACTTAGCAGCTTAATTGCAGCGTAAGCGATGAAGCCTAATGAGATACCCTCAGCGATAGAGTATGTCAACGGCATAAGCAGACATGTTACCACGACTGGGGCTGCTTCCGTAAGATCACGCCAATCAATACCAACTAGGCCAGACATCATCAAAATTGCTACATAGAACAACGCACCTGATGTTGCGTAGGCTGGAATCATACCTGCAAGCGGTGAGAAGAAAAGAGCCAGTAGGAATAAGATACCAACAACAACAGCCGTTAGACCGGTACGGCCGCCTTCAGCGACACCCGCAACACTCTCAACATAAGACGTTGTGTTTGATGTACCTAGCAGTGCACCAATTGATGTTGCTGTTGAGTCAGCAAGCAGTGCCTTGTTCAGACGAGGCAGTTTACCGTCTTCTTTGATTAGGTTTGCTTTCGTTGCAACACCAACCAGAGTGCCCGCTGTATCGAATAAATCGACGAACAAGAAAGCGAATACTACTGAAATCATACCGATTTCAAATACAGCAGAGAAATCAAGCTGCATGAATGTAGGTGCAAGACTTGGTGGTGTCGACATGATGCCGCCGTATTGAACGTCACCAATAACAATACCAACAGCTGTGATAGCTAGAATCGCAATCATTACTGCGCCTTTCACGCCACGGTGAACAAGAGCAATCGTAAGGAAGAAACCAAGCGCACCTAGGATAGGAGCAATCGCGGTAATGTCACCCAGTGAAACTTTCGTTGCAGGGTTAGAAACAACGATGCCAGCATTGCTAAGAGCAATAAACGCTAGGAAAAGACCGATACCTGCAGAGATACCAACACGCAGAGACATTGGGATCGAGTTGATAATCCATTCACGGATCTTAAAGATGCTTAAGAAGATGAAGATCACGCCTGATACGAAAACCGCTGCCAGAGCAACTTGCCACGTATAACCCATCCCCATTACAACAGCGTAGGTAAAGAATGCATTCAAACCCATGCCTGGAGCTTGAGCAATTGGGTAGTTAGCAACAAAGCCCATGATGAAACAGCCAATAGCAGCTGCTAAACAGGTTGCTACAAATACAGCGCCATGGTCCATACCAGCATCAGCTAGAATCATTGGGTTTACAAAAATGATGTAAGCCATTGTTAGGAAGGTTGTTAGACCTGCGATGATTTCAGTGCGCACATTGGTGCCATTTTCACTGAGTTTGAATAGCTTTTCGAACATTATCGAATCCTATAAGGGTAAAAAGTAAACGGTTGCGTAATCGATTGGCTGTGGATTATAAAGTTATCAAATAACAAATTCCAGATAGAATTAAGGCTCTAATCGATCTTTATCAGAATGCAGTATGAAACAGAGCGATTAAAAATGAAGACTGAAAGATAAAGTAACCATTAAAAACAATAAGATAAGTAAGATAAATACGATGAAAGTACTTGGCCATTTTTTAAACCATCAGTTATTTTCATTGAGAATCTAGCTAATAAATTCCGAATTCAAACCCACAATAGTTATGTATTTTTCAACAGGATCAGTAATAAGGCGCAAATTGATATTTCGGCGTTTAAAAAACAACCACGCAGAACAGCAGGAAAAGTGATAAGCGAAAGCGGTTTGGAAAAGTAGCAGGCAAAAAAAACGCCACTCAAAACTGAGTGGCGGTAGAATCTGTCAACCAAAAGGGCTGTAAAATAATTCCAATATATAGGGGTGAACAAAACTGTTCGAGTTACATGCTTGTGGTATTAGTAACCAAAGCTTGTAGGGTATGCAAAGTTGCTAGTGTAAACAGAGCTGTTAATCCAGAACATTGCAGATGGTAAACCTTTCATAACTATCACCTTAATAAATCAATAAAAAACGAATTTGATTTCTCGGTTCCTTGGAGGCGATAAAACGGACTCATCCTTTGAGCATTTACTCTTCACTTCAGAAGTTGGTTATTAATATACCCTAAAGAAAAAAGATTACAAGTATTTTTTGCTATACGTCACACTTTTGGCTATTTACGGTTATTTTGCAAACTCATTTTTGTAATTAAATTACAAAATAGAATCAAACAAACGTTTGCCTGTACCGTTTATAAGCATCAACGCGCTTATTTATGATCAGATAGACAAGATCGCTTTCAAAATTTGAGCTATTTGAGGTTTAGAACCGCTACTCGTCAAAACGCTCAAGTGGTATGCTGTTGCCATCAAAACAGACCCATATTTTAGATTTTTGTTCTAGTTTTTTGCCATTACAAAACCTAAATATATGGTTATCAAATAAAAAAGGAGTCATCCGTGTCTGAATTCCATTCTGAGATCAGTAAATTGTCCCCTGCCCCTATTTGGCAGTTTTTCGATAAAATTTGTTCAATCCCGCACCCTTCGAAACATGAAGAAGAACTTGCTCAATACATTATTGCTTGGGCAACAGAGCAAGGCCTAGATGTACGTCGTGACCCAACGGGTAACGTATTCATCAAAAAGCCTGCAACGGCGGGTATGGAAAACAAAAAAGGTGTCGTGCTGCAAGCTCACATCGATATGGTTCCACAAAAGAACGAAGACACAGTTCATGACTTCGCTAAAGATCCAATCCAACCATACATTGATGGTGAGTGGGTTACAGCGAAAGGCACAACGCTTGGCGCTGATAACGGCATGGGCATGGCTTCGTGCCTAGCGGTTCTTGCTTCAAACGAAATCCAACACGGCCCTATCGAAGTTCTACTAACAGTAGATGAAGAAGCAGGTATGACTGGTGCTTTCGGTCTTGAAGCGGGTTGGTTAGAAGGCGATATCCTTCTTAACACCGATTCAGAGCAAGAAGGCGAAGTGTACATGGGTTGTGCTGGCGGTATCGACGGCGCAATGACATTTGAAATTGCTCGTAACGCGATTCCAGCTGACTTCGTAACACGTAAGCTAACGCTAAAAGGCCTAAAAGGCGGTCACTCTGGTTGTGACATCCACACAGGTCGTGCAAACGCAAACAAACTGCTTGCTCGCTTCCTAGCGGGTCACGCAAAAGAGCTAGACCTTCGCATCGTCGAATTCAAAGGTGGTAGCCTTCGTAACGCGATCCCTCGTGAAGGTTTCGTAACGGTTGCTGTTCCTGCGGCAAACCAAGAAAAACTGGCTTCACTATACAACTACTACACTGAGCTGCTTTCAACAGAGCTAGGTAAAGTAGAAGACAGCATCGTGACTTTCAATGAAGAAGCTTCTGTAGAAATGGGCGCACTTGCGTCAGCAGACCAAGCTCGCTTTATCGCGGCACTTAACGCATGTCCAAACGGCGTGATTCGTATGAGTGACGAGATTGAAGGTGTTGTTGAAACGTCTCTAAACGTAGGTGTTATCACAACAGAAGAGAACTCAATCACAGTGCTTTGCCTGATCCGTTCTCTTATCGATTCAGGTCGTAGCCAAGTAGAAAACATGCTTCACTCTGTTGCTGAACTAGCAGGCGCTAACATCGCATTCTCTGGTGCTTACCCAGGTTGGAAGCCAGATGCAGATTCAGAAATCATGCACATCTTCCGCGACATGTACGAAGGTATCTACGGTCACAAACCAAACATCATGGTTATCCACGCTGGTCTTGAGTGTGGTCTATTCAAAGAACCTTACCCGAACATGGATATGGTTTCTTTCGGCCCAACCATCAAGTTCCCTCACTCTCCTGATGAGAAAGTGAAGATCGATACGGTTGAGCTATTCTGGAATCAAATGGTTGCACTGCTTGCAGCTATCCCAGAAAAAGCATAATTCGATAAACTATGTATGTTCAATAAATGGTGTTTCCAATAAATAGGGCTCTTCACTAAATAGCACTTTTCAGTAAACACCGTTTATAGACACAAAATAAAACAGGTACTCAATGAGTACCTGTTTTTGTATCCAATCTTTGTAGCTATGTACTTGTGACTAAATAAACAATTAAGCGCGTGAAGCCGCGTAGCTTTCTAACTCATCAATTGAAGTTTGTGCTACTACTTCGCCGTCGATGAAATATGTCACCATCTCACCATCACGAACTCCGATCAATGTCGCACGCTCACCAGACTGGTAAGTGATGTCCATTTGGATCGTGTTTTCGTCGATCTGCTGCATTTGACCTTTCTCAATCATATCAGCACTCGTAATCGGACCCACTGGTGCTTCAGTCAGTGACTTATCAAGCTGATTGTTGATATCAAGGTAAGTATCAATCTTAGTATCAAATATATGCGGTGCACCTGTTAGTGGGTTGCTGCCCGTCCAGAACTCTAGTGAGTTGAATACCAAGTAATCAGCTGCAACTGTTAGACCGTAAGCCGGTGCAAGCAATATGTTCAAACCACCACGAGCGTAACGGTTATCAACGGCTTTAAGGTTGAACTTCATTAGGTAACCCGTTACTGCATTGCTACCAACACAGCCAGATAAAGCAACAGATACCACCGCTAGTGCTACAACTTTTGAAATTGTTTTTTTCATTTTCATCTCGATATTTGAATTTGGCCGCCAAAAAATGGCGGTGGATAATAGCAACCAACCAAATGACAAATATCAGTGTACTGTCAGAAAAACCACAATTTGAAACACCCTATAATGAGTCAAATTAAAACTGGAAGCTTATTTATAGACAGCTCCATAGAAAACTTTTGTCGTCACCGTAAACCGATTGATTCGTACTAAAAATCAACGATTGGTACATTCCGTGTTAACGAATTATCACCATGTTGAGAACAATCTAAATGGCAAGACTAAAACCTAATCAACCATTCGAATTACTTGGTTATACTGTTCAGCCAGGACAACGAATGGAGATTGAACTGCAAGCGGCTCAGCTTTACACGCACTCTCCACTTTCGATCCCGATTGAAATTATTCACGGTCGCCAAGCAGGCCCAACACTGATGGTAAATGCGGCTATCCACGGCGATGAGCTAAACGGTGTTGAGATTGCACGACAACTGACCAATGCGATTGATCCAAAGAAACTGAAAGGTACCTTGATTGTTGTGCCTATCGTTAACGTGTTTGGCTTTATCCATAAATCTCGTTACCTACCAGACCGTCGTGACCTAAACCGTTGCTTCCCTGGCAGTGAGAAAGGATCGCTAACATCACGCATCGCTTACACTTTCTTTGAGAATGTGGCGAAGCACTGTGATTTTATTTTGGATCTACACACAGGTGCGATTCACCGTACTAACTTGCCACAGATCCGTGCAAACCTGTCGAACCCAGAAACATTGCGCATCGCAAAAGCGTTCGCAACACCAGTGATCATTGACTCACCACTGCGTGACGGATCACTTCGTAGCGAAGCGGAAAAATTGGGTATCCCTGTATTAACTTACGAAGGTGGTGAAGCGTTGCGTTTTGATCACCTAGCGATTCGTGCGGGTTACCTTGGCGTGCATCAAGTGATGAAAGAAATCGGCATGCTGCGCCCAAACCGTAAAAAGTTGCCAGAGCCAGTGTTGAGCAAATCCACCAGCTGGATCCGCGCTGAGTCAGACGGTATTTTGCGTAACATGGTGAGACTTGGCGAACAAGTTGAAGCAGGACAAACCCTAGCTTACATAAGCTCTCCGTTAGGTCACCAAGAAGGCCAAGTGATCACAACCAAAGGCGGTATCGTGATTGGCCAACAAACTCTACCGTTGGTGAACGAAGGTGACGCAGTATTTCACATTGCTTACTTCAAACAAGATGACGATGAAGTGGGACAATCAGTTGATAGCTATATTGAAGAAGTAGCGGAAGATGATTGGCTAACGGCGCTTAACAACTAATCAATGACATGTAGTCACTAGCAAGAAGTGGCTACATTTTCGAAAATAAACTCCACAAACTAAAAAGCCCCAATACACTTTTGACTAGAAAGAAAAAAGTTATATTGGGGCTTTTTTTACTTGTCCCTTATCTTAAAATTAAGGAACCTGTAAATTAATTAAGAGCTGGATTACTCAGCGTCTTCTTGCTCTTCTTCACGAGCTTTTGCGCGTGCTTCACGTGCTTGCTCAGCTTTAAGCTCTTTAGTATGACGTAGTTCGTCACGCTCTTTACGCTGCTCTGATTTACGCTCGTTACGTTCAGCTTGGTTTGCGATGAAAGATGCTAGCTCTTTCTCTGCCCACTCTTGTGCTAGAGCTTCAGTTTCAAAACCAGACTCACGCTTAGATACTGTTGTGCTGCGAGACGTTACTTGACGAGTAATCTCTGCACACCAACCGTTGCGTTTTTCTGTAAGGCGGATATCAAATTTTTTGTTCTTAGACATGTTCTATTTTTTCCTAAGGGAGATCATTAAGGGATCGGTCAACTTTGATAACTCCATCTAAGTGAGCATCTTTTAACACCATCCCTTGGTAAGCGCGGTATTAGAGCACAAATCAATGAATATTGCTGCAAATATTTGCAGCGGATCACACTCCAGTGCTGTAAATCGTGTGTGCCGGATTTCAATGGGTTCGTAACTCTCCGATTCACCATCAACTTCTATGCTATTTTATCGACAACAATGAAATGAACGGTTCTCAAACAGAGACAAATTAAAGCGATAACTAGCTGCGATCAAAAAGGGAAGCTCAGTGCTTCCCTTTAAAAATGTGTTAGAAAATCAATACGCTTACCCCGGATGACCATCCACTCTTGGTGTTAACAGCATCATGCCAAACTTCCAGATAAACAGACCAAACGCCAACGTCCATAAACCCGCGCTGATGTTGACCATCTCAAATAAGTAAGCAGGGAAGAAAGTGACACCTAAACTACGAACTAATGCCGCGATAAAGATAGCCGAGAACGCCAGCGCCATACTTGGCCCTTTATAGATAGCACGGCCTGTGTGTCCCATGGTGACACGTGTGATCATCGCAAGAATGAGCCCGCTCAAACCGCCAATCGCAAACAGGTGCAGCATGTTATGGCTTGCAAATGGGTTATCTAACAAGCCTCTTAGCAACAAGCTCAAAGGAATACACAAATAAGCCGCATGCAGTGACCACACCAAAGGCTCAGACAACGTTGTCCAAGGCTTCCAACGAACAAAACGCACCAACTGAATCACACCTGCAAACACCATCAACTCATTGCCCACTTGAGCAAAGGTCAACGGGAAGAAGCTCAGCACAAACAATCCAACCAAAGGCAGGTTCGCTAGCCATTCCAACCAAACCAGTGGTTGTGCTTTTTCAAAGTCAAAACGACGGGCCGTGAAGAACGGGATAACTCGTCCACCCATTACGGATAATAGCAAGGTAAACCACCATAACATTGCGTGCCATACTGCAGACGATGGGAATGGAGGCATGCCTTTAATCGTCGCGTAACTAGCAAAGTTGGCGACGATAGCCAATATAAACAGCGGCACAAAAAACAAGTTCTTCCAGCCTTTCGATTTCACGACACGGAAACCAATCTCGTAAGCGGCAAAGATCAAGAACAACGCTTCAACCGATGAGATTAACCACAATGGCGCCGGTGTCCAAAATAGAATACGAGGTGCGAGCCACAAACCAACGAGCGCTGCTAATCGATAATGTTTAGTTCCGTTGACTCCCGTCCACGTTTGCACCGCAGTCAGAACAAAACCAACCACAATCGCCATAGAAAAACCAAACAGCATTTCATGTACATGCCACCAAAGCGCGGGGACTTTTAACACTTCAGGCTGACCATTTTGGAACATGACAACCCAAGCGACGATAGCAATCACGGCATAGAGACTGCCAAGAAAGAAGAAAGGTCTAAAACCTAAACGAAGATAAGCTGGAATCGCATCTTCTACGCTTTTATCTGTGATATTTAACAAACTCATTCCTCATTTCAGATAACAAGCCAAGTGTGGCTTATATTGAATTGCTACCAATAGCCAAATTCAAGGTGCAGTAATCATCACCGCAATATTGCCTAACACAAAGCATGAAACGCGCCAAAGATATAAAACCAATAAAAACAAGCAACAAGGTGTATTTAGAGAACAAAAAAGTGTCAATTAAACACACCACAAAAAGTCATTTAGACTCGAATATGTGTAAAATAAAAACTACTGACATTTGATGAAGCCAAACATATAGTAAGACTAGTCTCAAATACAAAAGAACAGACAGGGAACGCGATGTATATTTTTGGTTATGGTAGCTTGATCAACTCCTCTTCTCGTCAACTCACAGGTCAAACAGGACAAGCTATTCCTGCGATAGTGCACGGCCTAGTGCGTCACTGGAGTAAAATCGACGACAGCTATGTTTTGTCACCGTTGATCGTCAATCTTGGTGAGGGACAAGTGAATGGTGTTTTGCTTGAGGTCGATGATGTTGCGTTGGCTGAATTTGATCGTCGTGAACGCGGTTATCACCGAATCGAATTGAAAGCCGATCAGATAGAGAGCCAAACTGACTTTATAACGGATCAATCGATCTGGGTATACATCAAAGACGAGATTGAAGCGCCTTGTGAAAACAGCCCTATCGTTCAAACCTATGTTGATACTGTCATGGCAGGATGTTTAGAGGTGTCTGAAAGCTTTGCTGCGCACTTTGTGGAACATACACAAGGTTGGCACCATCCATTAGAAAATGATCGCCACCAGCCGAAATACGGCAACCTTGCTGGGGTTTCTGATCACCACCACAGTGTGATTGATGGCTTGATACTGACCGTTCGTAGCTAGTTGATACTCATAATTTGTCGGTCTACATAGCTCGTTGCTCTTAGTCAGTTAACTCGACCGTTAACTGTTCTAAATCGGGGTTAAACAACTCAAACCTGTAAACACCTAAGAGATTAGAGCTAACTTAGAACAAAAGAAAAAGCGCTAAGGGGAGCTAGCGCTTTTAAGACCAACTAAGTCCGTTTAGCCTGGTAGTTTTTTCAGCTATATCATTAGGATATAATCAATTTTTTTACTTAGGTAAATCAAAAAGCCTATTCTTTACGACTGCTTTTAGTCGTAAATTAAGTATAGTCGGGTTCTTATAATAATCCGGATTTTTCTAAAAATAATTCGCATAAAATTGATGACCGAACAACTGCTGCAACTATGCAGCAACCACAGATGAAACGGCTTGTGTAAAAAGCTTTCTAAGTAGCTTATTTTTATCATCTAAATGCTTAGCCTTGCGATAGATGAGCTGTATATCAAAATCAGGCACATCGATAGGTGGCTCCACTGCTACCACGGTATCTTGGTCTTGAGTATCATTGCGTGCCACCAGTTTGGGGACGATACACAATAACTCCCTACCTCTTATCAAACGTTTTACTGTTAAAAAATTACTTGAAGATATAGCGACTTTTCGACTGAAACCTAGCTCAGCCAATCGAATATCAACACCTGTTTTTAGAGCCCCCGCAGGAGAAACCAATGCATGTTCTACAGACACAAACTGATCTAAAGACATTGGTTGTTCAATAGATAAAACCGACTGATCGAACAAACACACATGTTGCTCTGTATACAAATGCTTGGTTCGATAAGGCTTTGGTACCTCACCAAAACTGCCGATCGCCATATCAAGCTTGGCGTCTTCAAATACTTGCTGATAGTTACTCCGGTTTACATTGAACAGCACGACTTGCGAATTAGGAGAGGATTGCTTGATGAGGTCAAACAATGCTGGCGCGAACATCTGCTCAGCATAATCGGTAAGACCAATCTTCCAAGTCCCTTTATAAGTCGCGGCATCAAACGATTTAGACAGTAACACCTCTGACTGGATGGTATTGAGCAGAGCTTCTACCGTACTGGACAGTTCAATGGCTCGATCGGTCGCCTCCATCTTGCTACCGACACGCTCAAACAGAGGGTCATCAAACAACTTTCGTAGCCTTTGTAAACTATGACTCATCGCAGACTGGCTGACATAACAACGTTCAGCCGCTTTGCTCACACTGTTCGTTTTATACAGTGCCTGTAGTGCAATCAATAAGTTAAGGTCAATTCCTTTCCAGTTAAAATCAGCCACAAATCAATCCCATATCATTCATAGTTATAATTAAAACAATTAATTTGAATCATAGTTCAACTCCACCTAAATTACGCTAAACATTTATCTGGAATCGATC
Organism: Vibrio sp. 1F169; assembly: GCF_041439605.1. Classification (NCBI taxonomy): domain Bacteria; kingdom Pseudomonadati; phylum Pseudomonadota; class Gammaproteobacteria; order Vibrionales; family Vibrionaceae; genus Vibrio; species Vibrio sp. 1F169. The sequence goes on from NZ_JBGOOI010000010.1 coordinate 43,916, forward strand.
ATGCTTTCAATTTTTAAAACCTTTTTCTGGCTTGGCTGGATTAGCTTCGGTGGACCAGCGGCACACATTGGCTACTTCCGTAAAACCTTTGTTGAGAAACTGAATTGGTTATCCGACGAAGAGTACGGGCAAATTGTCGCCCTCAGTCAATTTCTTCCGGGTCCAGGCTCAAGTCAGGTTGGCTTCGCGGTTGGTTACAAAAAAGGTGGCTTAACCGGTGCGATTGCCGCATTTGTCGGTTTCACCTCCCCTTCTGTCATCCTAATGTTGATATTGGCCTTAGTGAGCAACCAGTTGTTGGAAGCACCGCTTTTCATTTCAATCATCCACGGACTTAAGCTACTCGCGGTCGTGGTTGTAGCTGACGCCACTTTCGGCATGTACAAAAACTTTTGCCAATCAAAGATGGCAACAGCACTGTGTGTGATCACCGCGATTGTTCTACTTTTGATTCCAGGGATCTGGCCTCAAGTCTTAGTACTCCTATTTGCAGCGATGGTTGGCAGTAAGTTCTTAACCTCGCAAGACTTAAAAACAACGCCTTCGACACATAAGATATCCATAACACCGCTAGTGATTTTTGTAGCACTACTGATTGGTTTACCTCTATTCAGTGCTTACTCTCAAGGCATTGAAGTATTTGGCTTGTTCTACCAAGCAGGCAGCTTGGTATTCGGTGGCGGGCACGTGGTTCTTCCTCTGCTACAAAATGGTATTGGTGATCAACTGTCCCAAGATACCTTCCTAACAGGCTATGCCGCTGCGCAAGCTGTACCTGGCCCAATGTTTACATTAGCCACTTATCTAGGCTATGTGTTGATGCCATCGGCACCGATTACAGGTGCACTGCTCGCAACAGTTGCGGTGTTCTTACCGGGTTTCTTATTGCTACTGGCTGTACTGAAGAATTGGCAGGCGATTGCAAGCAAGCCTTTGGTGGCAGGTGCGCTTACCGGTGTGAATGCAGCAGTTGTTGGTCTATTGCTTGCGGCCCTGTATCAACCCATCTTCACAAGCGCAGTGAGCAGCGGCATAGACTTCGCTCTGATCATTGTTGGTGTGTGGTTATTAAAAACCGTAAAGGTCCCGATTGTAGGGTTAGTGGGTGTGTTTATGTTGTTTGGCGCAATTACAGGTTTGGCGATCTAAGCTATCAATTAATAGACAGACAAATAAGAAGTGAGAGGTTTGATCGCTTACTTCTTGTTTTCCCGCTCTTCTTTCAAAAACTAAAAGCATCTTTTACTTCCTATAGTGGTTTAACCCCGTGGAAGTTAAAGAACAAATTGCAATCAATAAGCGGTACAAAGCTCAGCGGCCAAAATGATTTTTGGTGTTCAGGAAGGTAATACCTTAAGAAAGCGATTAAGTTATTACATGGATTGACATGCTCTCTCGCCATAATGTAATCGTAATGCCACCCCTTCTGTAAGGCGTGTTTTCTTGTCGTCATATAACGGCCTATTTTCCAAGCGACCCCAGGATCGGTAGGAATCAAAATAGACAGAGTGCCTCCAGGCTTTAACACTCGTAACCACTCTTTGATCACCAAATGAGGCTCGTATAGGTGCTCCAATATATGAGTTGCGATCACGCGCTCGAAGCTATTGCTTTCAAAATCTAACTCACAAGCATTAGTTACGTTAAAAGTGAGTTTGTCATAAGAATTGATACGACTGAGTTGCTCTTTTGCCACCTCAAGAGCCGCAGCATCGCCATCACTCACGATATACTCGTCAAAGGTGTGTTTGACGTGCAGCAAGTGTTCACCTGTACCGGAGCCCACTTCTAACACTCTCGAAAAGTGTTCACTTTCACCAAATGGCTTTTCACATGCTATGTGGCCAGCTCTCATCACATAACCCGTTGTATTGCCGTTATAAACTCGCTCATCATATTCGTCACTGAAACGGGACAAATAATCGATCCACTCTTTGTCTTCATCCTTGCTTGTTCTCATGCTTGATTCCTATTCAGATAGCGTTTTATCACTCGTTCTTAATATAGAAAGAATCCTCATCTCTCGCCTACCTCGTGATACGTTGTCGAGTATCAACCCACAGAAAAAAGACATCACCGCTATCAACGCAATTGAGCTAGACAAAATCGCAGTAGGCACCCTTTCGACGAGCCCAGTATCGATGAAGTCGATGATAACGGGGATTCCTAAAACCAATGAAATGAAGCAAAGCAACATAGACAACACGCCAAAGAAAAACATTGGCTTTACATCTCTCAATAAGAACAAAATGAAATTGAGAATTTTGAGCCCATCACTAAAGGTATTCAATTTACTGGCTGTGCCTTCAGGCCTTGATTGATATTGCGTCGAAACTTCTTTGATTGGCATATTATGATGTAGCGCATGAACGGTAAGCTCTGTTTCTATTTGGAAGCCATCACTGAAAATGGGTACGGTTTTGACAAATCGATGGCTCATAATTCGATAACCAGAAAACACATCACTCAATTGAGCATTGAATGCTAAATTAATCAGCGATGAAAACAGCTTATTTCCTAGGATATGCCCTTTGGGATAAGCCATTGAAGCTCGCTCTCGACTTCCAATAATCATATCGAGTTTTTCATTATCCAATTGTTCGATCAGCGCAGGGCATATTGACGCATCGTAAGTGTCATCACCATCAGCCATCACATAGATATCAGCATCAATATCAGAGAACATTCTCCTGACAACCTCCCCTTTACCTTGGCGAGGCTCATGTCGAACAATAGCCCCAGCTTTCAAGGCCTCGTTTACCGTGTTGTCGGTTGAGTTGTTGTCATACACATAAATAGACGCATCAGGTAAAGCCTGCTTAAAAGACATAACTGTCTTTCCGATAGCACCCGCTTCATTAAAACATGGGAGTAATACTGCAACTTTTATACTATTCATAAACTCTCCCTAACCCTAAATATTCGGTAGCCATCAGGAACATCGTCATATATGGTCTCCAACCAGCTGGGAACATTTGAGCTGTATAATTTGTTTATAAGAGCCTCTTCACTTGCTGATTTTTTCAAAACCATTAAATGGGCGTCATTTCCTATAACAATATAATCAATGTTCTTAGCTTGGATTTCGTCCTTGGCTAAACTCATATCCCCCTCTAACATAACCTCTATAAGAAATTGATTACCAACGATATTTCTATGATAAGGAGCTGCAATTATGCGGTTATTAGTGCGGGCCAACACAGGTGCTCCCGTCTCAATTCCTGTTAGAATAACCTTTGATTCGATGCCCTTTTCTTCCAATACTCTAAATAGAGTTTTCTTGTCATTTTCAATTGTATTTCGTTCAAAATCATCATTACCAACCGCTATCACTAGAAATGCCATTACTAATGGAGCTCCTAATAATATAATCAACACTTTAAATATTGAATATTTTACAAACTCAGACAACCTTATAACTACATAAGCCTGAAAAGGGCTTGATAAAATAAAACATAATCTTATCACCCTAACCTGCCAGAATATGGCAAGGAATAAATTCAATACGAAAATAATATACAAGATTGTACAATGATGATTATTAACTCTAAAAAAAGGATACAATAAAGCAGGGATGACCAGTAACACATAATTATCAATAGATAATAATCCATTCTCACTTATATACTGAAAAATTGATTTAGCTTCAGAAACATGGTCAAGCCAATAAGTCTGAAGTATAGGTGGATAATCGACAAACAAAGCACTGGTAATATTTGGATATAACAAAGCTACTGGAGTCACATATCCAACACCCAATATAGCAAACACAAATGAACGCAACCCAAAAGGCCAACTATCAAATTTAAACCAATTGTAATTATTAACAAAAGCCCAACCAACAAAAAACAAAACCACAATAACAAATGACACTTCATCGTACTTAAAATCAAAGAACTCATTATAAGGTCTGTTTAATAAAACGGAGATAACAACTGAAACACAGCAGAACAGATATAGCCTTGATACATAAACAAACCAACTCTTGCTAACAAAAAAACAATACACAGTGTAGACGATAAAAAAAATCGCAAACAAAAGGATATTGTCTAACCCAGTCCATAACGACAATGCCAATAGAATAGATTGAGCATACACTCGCCATAATTGATTAATTTGACTTACAGTTATAGGTGTTAGAGATAGGAACAAGATAGCCAAAATAAGCTGAATATTATGATGATCTATGGAGCCAGGAATAAAATGCATAACCGATGGGGAAAACAGAGCAAACATCATGCTCAAAAACCGATAGCGCTCTCCGAAGTAGTGGTTACATAAATAGAAGCATGACAGTGAATAGAGGAGTAGATAAAGCAAAGGTACAATAGAAATAGACAGTGAATAAGCGGTACTTTCATCCACAACAAACAATAAAGGATACGCAATAACAGAAAGTATCAGATCGGGGAATCGGGACCAATGGATAACAATACCATCAGCGGCATTGAAATTATCCATTGGTTTTAGATACCAACGCCCACTATTCATCCAATCTTGAAATTGAACAAAGCGCATGTAATCGTCATTATCATTTAAAACCAGTGTTGAGATACTCTCCCATTTATAGAAAAATATCGCAGTCGCACACAGCAGCCAAACAACAGAAATAATGATGATATCTTTATTAAAACTTTCACTCTTAGGCAAGATGAATATCCTTTTCATTAACCCAAAGATAATAATTTAAGTCGTTACTGCTCCATCTCTCTTACCTCAGATAACGCTCTATTTAAGTTGTCATTCGCCACTTTATAATAAGATGCTTTTTTATCGATAGCTTGTTGTAGATAGGGAATGGCTTCGTCAGGATTACCCTGCAAAATTAAAAAATAACCGACATTATTCAAAGCTTCAGGAGCTTCCATGTGTCTCATAAAAACGTTGGTTGCCTTTTTGATATCCCCGGCAGCCAAGTAAATAAGCGCAAGGTTGTTTTGAGCCTTTTCATTATTAGGTTCTATCTCTAAAGCCGAACGAGTGTATTGATACGCTTCCTTGTAATTGCCATACATGTAGTGGGAGTACCCCATATTCAACAAAGCTTTAACTGAACTTTTGTCTATTGTCAGTGATTTTTTAAAGTACTCTTGCGCTATCTGGTGTTTTCCATCGACATCTTCCAGCACACCTATCCCCATGAAAGCTAATTCGGGAGACATGCTATCAACCTTCAAACCAGCCACTTCACTTTGACTTAAGGCTTGGTAATTTTTAATTGTTTCACTACTTTTTAAACGAACTTGATCTGCATTAATCGCTTTAAAGAAATAACTCCGCCCTTCCTCTTTGCGACGCTGCTTTGTATACAAAACACCTAATTGCTCTAGGACTTCGGTATGTGCAGGGTTAAAATCTAATGCTGCTAAATAAGCTTTCTCGGATAGTGCATAGTTACCACGAGATGAATGAATTTGGCCTATCGTAAAAAGCGTTTTATCGTGAAACTCTTTCTCAGGAAAGGATAGAGAGCGAATATATTCATAAAGGGCCAAATCGATATTGTTATCCCTCAATGCTACATCACCACGCATAATGGCTTCTTTCTCACTCAGTGGAGGGTCATCACTGCTTAAGGTATCGATTGGTTTACCTGAATACAACTCTGCATCAAATTGGTTTGTCGGCTCATCCGAGGATGCACAACCAAGAATAACGAACACTAATAAAGCTAGAAAATATCTACTCACTCGTATCATAAACTTACTCCTGGTGCACCAAGTGCATCAATAACAATAATGATCCCAGGCCCTAACGCGACAATAAAAAAGCAAGGCCAAATAAACAACAACATAGGGAACAACATTTTAGTCGGTATCTTGGCCGCGATTTCTTCAGCAGCTTGCTGACGCTTATCTCGAAAATCTACCGTATAATCACGAAGAGTCTGCGCTAAGCTTCCCCCCATTCTAGACGCATGAGAAAGCAAAGAAACCAACCCCTCTAATTCGACTAGCCCCGTCCGGTCAATGAACTGCCTTAGCGCATCTGGCATGGTGACACCTGCTTGTATCTTGGCAAAAACAGTCTCCAATTCATCGGCTAACTCTGGCTGAGAAACATAAAGCTCAGAAGCAACTCGTCCAAGTGCTGCATTAAAGCCTAGACCAGATTCCGTACAAACTACAAGAAGATCAAGAGCATCTGGTACACCATTTCTAATTTTCTTCTGTCGCTCTTTTTGCAACTTGCTCAAGATAATATTGGGAGTGAAAGTCCCAAGAAAGACGCAGGTCATGATCAATAAATTATTGTAGCTACCACCGAATGAGATGTAATAAACCATAAAGCCCGCGATGATACCGACCAAACTCGATAACACTTTCAATGCATAAAAAACCGATAACGCATTTTTTTCATGAAAGCCTGCATGCATCAACTTTTGTGAGTAGGTTTCATTATCCTTTTTATTACCTTTACTAATAAAAGGACTTAGTGATTCCAACGTATTAGAGAAATCATAAGGCTTTCTATTATTGGGTGAACCCGTTTCTGATATCTGTTTGAGCTTTTTATCTAAAGGGGATCGGGTTCCCAAAATAAACAACCCTAGAGTCAATGTTAACAAAATGGTGGTAAGCAAAATCATTACGTAGATAACCATCTGAGAGCTGACTCCAAAGTCCGCTAACATTTGCTTCCAAACTTCAATGTTTAATAATTCCATAGGTTAAATCTCTATGCTGATGATTCGCTTAATCCATAGGGCTCCAATCGCTAAAAGTACGATACCAACACTGACCATTGAAACGCCGCGAGGGTCATTATAAAGCGGCTCAATATAATCTGGATTCGCCACTTTCAAAGCAAAAAACAAACCAAATGGGGATAAGGTTAATATCCATGCTGATAGCCGACTTTCAGCAGAAAGCGTTTTTATTTTCCTTTCTAACTTAAAGCGAGATCTGAGAACTTCGGATACTTTTTGAAGATTTTCGGAGAGGTTACCCCCTGTTTCTTTTTGCAACATTACCGCACTAGAAAAAGCTAACATTGATACGGTGGGGACACGCTCAGCCATCTGTAAAATAGCCAAACGTAAATCGTAACCATAGTTAAGTAGGTTATAGGTATTTTTAAACTCGGCACCGATAGGGTCAGGGAGTTCTTCACCAACCTCATTGAATGATTGAATTAGCGGCTGCCCAGCTTGTAATGCTCGTCGAATAATATCCAACGCTTCAGGGAGCTGCTCTTCAAATCGAGCCATTCGATAACTCACTCGATTTTGCACATACAGGTAAGCAACAACCCAGACAGCAATGAATGCAGTTAGGCTAATGAACCACTCTTGTTGAGTCATTATTGATATCAGAGTGAGCGACACACCGCATAGAGCAACAATGAGTAAAAAGCGACTTAGCGAAACTCTAATACCGGCTAACTCCAACATCCGTTTTAAGCCAGCAAAATAAGGGATAACGATGAGCTTGCGATCTAATGGGGATAAGTCTTTATTATAATGCTCTTTGAGTAGCGATAAGCTCTCTTCATCGATATTACGTTGGGTCTCTTTCAAACGTCGAGAAAGCTCTTTATGCTTAGCTTTTTTCCCCGCAGCAGGCAATAACAAAGCTTGGGAGATAAAAAGCACCGCGATGAATAATAGGCCGAGTGAAACACTTACATTATCCATAATCTCTCCTTAACCATGAGTCTCAGTGAAGAGCTCGAAAGGCAGATCGAGTCCACGTTTAACTAACTGGTCATGATATTGAGGTACGACCCCCGTCGCAGTGAAATAGCCGATAATATTGCCATCTTCATCAATACCTTTACGTTGAAAACGGAAAATTTCCGACATGGTAATCACCTCCCCCTCCATGCCGTTGATCTCTTGAATGCTCACCATACGGCGCTTACCATCTTCTTGTCGCTCCATTTGAACAACAAGGTGGATAGCCGAAGCAATTTGGGCTCTTAAGTTTTTGGTTGAAATGTTCCAACCAGCCATAGAGAACATGTTTTCAACACGGCTTAAGGCATCTCGGGGGGTATTGGCGTGAATAGTTGCAAGAGACCCATCGTGACCAGTATTCATTGCCGCCAACATATCAACGGCTTCGCTACCACGCACCTCACCAACCACAATTCGGTCTGGTCGCATACGTAAGGTGTTTTTGACCAACTCTCTCTGACTAATCTCCCCTTTCCCTTCTAAGTTAGCAGGGCGGGTTTCTAGGCGAATAACATGGGGCTGTTGAAGTTGTAACTCTGCAGAGTCTTCTATAGTAATGATTCGTTGGTCTCGAGGGATGAAACCAGAAAAGATATTCAGTGTGGTTGTTTTCCCTGACCCCGTCCCTCCTGAAATCAAGATATTAAGTTCTCCTTTCACGGCAGCTTCGACAAACTTAGCCATTTGAGGCGAGACGGAGTCGTAGCTAATCAAGTTATCCATCGTCAAACGATCAACGGCAAAACGACGGATTGAAACGGAAGGACCATCAAGAGCCAAAGGAGGAATAATGGCGTTAACACGTGACCCATCAACTAAGCGCGCATCTACCATAGGTGATGCTTCATCTATCCGACGCCCTACCTGACTTACTATGCGATCAATAATGTTTCTCAGGTGACGGTCATCCAGAAAAGTGTATGGCGTTTTTTCGAGTTTACCCCTTCGCTCAACGTAAACACTTTTAGGGCCGTTGACTAATATATCGGAGACCGTTTGATCGGCTAATAGAGGCTCAAGCGGCCCAAGGCCAAAAACCTCATCTTCTATCTGCTTGATCACCCGCTTACGCCCTTCGGCACTGAGTGCATGGCTCCCATCGTCAGCCATCAATTGTACGATGGCTTCATGTAGGTCTAGCTTAGCTCGCTCTTTTTCCAAGCTTGAAAGCAACCCTAAGTCTAACGTTTCAAGGAGCTGCTTATGGAAAAAGTGTTTAATTGATAGCTCTTGCTCGAGAACTTTCCGAGCCTCATCAATCGCCTTTTCTTTTTCTACATGAGCTTCTGCACTGCGAGAGTGGCTAGACACCTCAACGCTTGATAAACGTTCAACAGGATTGGCATCTTCTGAATCATGCGAAATCTGTTCTACTCTTTTTTCAAACTCTGGATTTACATTTTTTCGTTTAAAGAACATCACAATCCCTCGCGTTTACTTTTTATCAACCCATTATGAAAACAGCTTTTTCAGCCACCCTTTCTCTTCCTGCTCTGGTGGTGAAAGAATGTGTGACAAATCGATAATAGAGCGAGTAATAGAACTTTTCTTTCTCGACTGAACTAGCGGTTGCCCCAAGTTGGCACTCTCTAATGCAACTTTGAAATCATTAGGCATAAGGTGTATGTCATGCTTACCTACCGCCTGTTCAATATCTTTTAATTTAATTGAGTGTCGCTTTTCATAACGGTTCAGAATGACCTCAATAGAATCACTTTGTAAGCCATACTCAAATTTCAGAGACTTAATGAGTCGACTTGTGTTTTTGACTGACACTAGGCTCTGTTGCAAAACAAGAAGCACCTTTGTTGCTGGTGATATTGCGGATGCAAACACATGGTCTAATCCTCTAGAGAGGTCAATGATCACATATGGGTAAAAACGGCGTAATATAGGAAGCAATCGGCCTATTTTCTGTGCCTGTTCAAAGTCATCAGCATTGTTCTCATGCTTAAAGCTTAGAACATGTAAGCCAGATTCGTGCTTATTTACCAAAGTTCCCAACGATATTTCATCTAGGTCATTCGAACTATTGATCGCATCCGAAACACTATAAGTAGGAACAATATTTAAATAATCAGGAATCACACCAAATTGAAGGTCGATATCAAGTAACAAAACCTCACCGGGGTGCTGACTGGCCATCTCAATAGCGGTATTCAACGCCAAGGTGGTCGCCCCCATTCCCCCCTTGGTGTTTAAAAACAGAATAAACTCACCGTAGCTTGAGTTCTCAAGCTTTTCGGCCGCCGTTTTCTTGAGCAGTGGGAGCAAATCAGAAAGCGTCACGTTGTGAGATAAGAAATCAGAAGCCCCTAGACGCAGCGCGATTTTTAATGAGCCATTGTCACTTTCATCACCGAGTACAACTAAAGATAAATCTTGTTCTTCTAGCGATAGATCATAACCCTGTAGCTCAACCATTTTTTGAGCCCAGTTGCCATGTGCTTCAACAAAAATAAGTTCTGGAACATCGGCACTTTTTAAGTACTCCTCACTCATTGCTCCGAGAGAAAATGATGTCACATGCACATTTCGACATTTCTTCAGCTCTTGGCTCATGTGTGAGAGAAAACCCTCAGTACTGTAGATCAACCAGACTTTTAGGTTTGTTCTCAAACGCGTAATATCGTTCTCATTAGGCGTGATTTTGATCGCTTCCCCCATACCGCTACTCCTGTATAAAATAACTTATGGACACCGATTCCGAGTTTCGGAGTCCGCCCTTACCACACCTAAACTTTCTGCAGGTAAGATGGTTTCAAATGAGGGAGCAGCCAAGTAACCACTCGTACCTAAAAAACTCAAATTATCAATTAATTGAATTCCGTACCCTGTCGCTCGTGCCCTTACAAATTTAATGCTACTAAAGACAGGATCCGTATCATAACCAGATGTAATTTCATTCCCACTCACATCTAAATATGCAACTTCCAAATTCGCCGCGGTAAAACCAACAAGAGGGAGATCAGCAACAACCATTCCCGCGATATTGTCCCTATCAGCAACGTAGCAAACCGTGGCTAACCTTGCTGCCTTTCTGGTCGCTTCACTGACCATTTGAAGCGAAAATATGTAAGCACCCAGCGCTAAAATAAGGAAGACCAAGAGAAAGACTAGCCAAGACACTATGGTAAATTCGATAATAGCGATGCCTTTAATACGCCCTTTGTACCGTTTCATCACAACACCCTCATTATCGAAGAGACACTAATCGGAATAGAAAAGCTCGCCGAAGAAAACGGGATCGACACAAAGTGAGGAATATAATTGTAGGTCACACTCACACGTACATAGCTATCTGTATTCGGTGGGCTAATTGTCACGTCAGAAACAACTAAATTCGACAATATCGCCGTTCCAGCTGTGTTTTGACCATAAACCACCACATTCTGTATTTCTGACGACGGAGCCAGCGTTCCACCTTTGGTTCCATAGACTTCACTAACCGCATAGCGGGCGCCATTTTGAACGGATTTAGATATCACATTGTAGTGAATCATCATATTGCCCAGTTCAAGCACTAATATAAGGAAGAACAGCAATACAGGAGTCGCGATTACCATCTCGATAGCAGCAAAGCCACGATTAGATTTAATTAAAGGTTTCATAATCAAGACTCCCCACTATCAGGATCCTTATACAAAACAATCTTATAAGTTCCTTCCGTTGTTGATTCTGTACTACCTGAACCACCAACCACACTACAGGAGTGAATGAACTCACCAAAGACGGCTGGTGTACCTGAGTTATTAGTTGGTGCTTTTTGCAACAAGAAAAAACAACCAATTTTATTCACAGTAAAGTCAGTGGCACCACCACTTTTACCTGTGCAATCCACCATAGGTATCGGTAAAATACGACGCCAAGCGACACCATTTGCTGCGCACCCTGAACCATTACTTGCTATACATGCGTTGGTATCAGCTTCATATTGCGCGTAGGTATAAGTGCCATCAAAATCGATATCCCCTGTACTTGCATCAATCGTAATCTCATCGCTAGGCTCTGTAGTTATGTAGTCAGAAGGGTAATCTGATGCCGTTAAGCCACCACCATAATCGCCAAAACGAGTATTCAAGCCATCGCCTGTTGGGCCAACCGTGCCGCCAGGTTTGGTCGTGATATCTTCACCAATTTTAACGGGTTGGTCATAACTACCACCTAACCCCTCTTTTATAGCCTTACCACCAGACCCAAAGTCTAATAAATGATAATTACCGTTACCCATTTCAGATAAGCTACTGTCACCCACCTTCAATGCATGGACAGTCCCGACTTCATAACCAAACACGCTCGTTATTGCATCGCCAGTAACGTCATGATATCCATCTTCAGGATCGACGTCGTTGTCCGAAGTTCCGTCACCAATGCAAACCCCAATAGGCACAACGTTATTGACAACCTCTTGCCCGGAGCTTGGCCCAGCGACGGCACTTGCTGAAACCTCTTTTACTAGTCCAAACATTTGAATAAAGAACTCATCCATATCCAACGAATCTACTCGAACGCGTACATATACATCATCGTCATCACCGAAGGTGGCTGTTCCAGTAAAATCCTGAGGATCGTTAGAGTAATCAATGTTTATGGAAGCGGTGGTAAAATCAATCTCATGATTCCCTGTTGACGCTGCCATTGCATTTAACGCAGTGCCTATTTCAGCATCCACCGCATCTTTGTCTTTACTATTGTCCAGTATGGTTGCTGCAGCTAACGCCGCTGAATCTACGGCATTTTGTAAGCGTGTTTTATTAACCAGCATATGGTTAACATCTACAGCCAACGCTGACACAGCTAAGAAAACAAGCAGAGCAGCGGTAACTAATACGACAACTAAGCCTTGCTGTTTTCTGGGACTTTTTGATACTCGATACAACATATGAGTACCTCCAGATTTAGTTAAATTCTTCTAAGATCTGGCTACTACTTCCAGACAGTTCGTTTTCACCTCTGCCTACATATCTATCGTAACCAGTCTGCATCCGCTCCCCTGTACCATCCGGTACCACGAGTAAATTCTCTTGGGTCGCATTAGGGTTATACGTTTGTTCTGTTTTTACGAGTGCTACCGAATGCCCTAAACGAGCATCATTAGCACAGCCAACTAACACCATTACGAGAAAGACCATCATTATTCTAATCATATCTATCTCCTTATAAATCATGTCCAAATGAGCCTTCGCTACCACCATCTGTTGGTGATATTCCCTGTGAAGCTTGAGATTGCTCTGAATCCGATTCAGACGGTTCAGCGATATAAGCGCTTCGACCTAATAAGTAATATTCCAGATCATTCGGATCAACAAAGGCGTCTGTTGGTAACGTTACTTTACTTCGGTCAATAGGACTCGCAAGTCGAGGGGTGACAAGAATGACAAGTTCTGTTTCACCAGATACATACTCTTGACTATTAAAGAGTTGCCCTAAGATAGGGACATCACCAATACCCGGCATTTTGTTACTCACATCCCTAACATTCTCGCTGAGCAACCCAGCAATACCAATAGTTTGTCCGTCGGCTAGCTCAAGCGTCGATGACGCGCTTCGACGAGTAATTGGTGGGATAAAGTAGGTCGCATTGGTTGTTCCTGGGTCAATCGTTAACGAGCTGCTATTGGCAATTTCACTCACATCAACAGCCAAGTTTAGATTGATCTTTTTATCACTCAGAACCGTTGGGATAAATTTCAATCCAACTCCATACTCTTTATATTCAATCGTAATGCCATCTTCATCTGGCACAGGGATAGGGAATTCACCACCCGCTAAAAACTCAGCTTTGGAGCCACTTAATGCCGTTAAGTTAGGCTCAGCTAATACTTTCGCCACACCATTCTGTTTGGCTACATCCAGGGCGAATGTAAACAGGGTATTACTATCAATAAACGAGCCTAAAATGCCGTAATCAGTAGAGGTTGGAATATCAAAGATTGGCGTAGCCCCTAGAACACCAGCAGGAACTGACGACGCCCCCCAAGAAATATTCGATCCGCTCGTTTGGAAGAAGTGAAAGTTTGCATCAAATTTTCTCACCAAGCTTCTTTGAACCTCGGCAACCGTCACTTCCAACATAACTTGTTGAGCACCACCAATAGACATCAAGTTGATAACACCTGTCGCTGCAGCTTGCTCGCTACCACTTTCCTTCGATTCATCAGCCGTTTCACCCGAAGAGTAGGTTTCTGCTATTCGCATCGCTACATTCATTTGTTGCTGATTACTCACCTGCCCACTCAGCAGCAAGCGATTCTGGGCACTGTGCACCTCTATAGTTTCATCAGGAAGAAACTCATATAACTTCGCTTTTAAGCTATTAAGATCATGAGTGACTTCGATGTTGATCGATTCAATCAGCTGGCCACGGGAGTCCCACGCCATTAGGTTAGTAGCACCTAATTTTTTTCCGATTAAAAACAGCTCGCTCGATTTCAACATCACAATATCAAGTACATCAGGATCACCAAGCGACACTTTGCTCGCTTTCCCTGACAACACCACATGTGTTGATTTGTGATGAGGAACCGTTACCGTTTTACCCGTTTGTAGAGCAGCAAAGCTCAGTGTAGAGAAACAAACAAAGCTCAAAATACACGTTATTATTATTTTCATAACTCACCTCAATCCTTGACGCGAACACTAGATGCTTGAGTACCTTTAATGATCGTCACACTCGGCTTAGGTACGTATCGACGAACAACCTTTTTCTCAACTTCATGAGGGTTTCTCAGTGTCAGTTGAATACTGCCTTTACTCTTCGCTGTTAAAAGTTTTTCAGCATCTTTAGGTGAAACCTCTAATGTCACAGCTCGTACGATAATAGGACTGTTTTCATTCGTTTTTGCCGTTTGGTCTACTGCCAATACCTTGATATCTTTCAACACGGTACGAGTTGCTGCTGAGTTTTTGCTGTAAGAAACGGTGCTAAGTATGTCAACTTTATTACCTGGTAATAGAAAACCAGCCACACCAATAACATCATCCACTCGTATTGTTACCGCACGTTTATTCTCAGGTATTAATGCAGCAAGCGTTGAGCCTTCTCCTGGAATAGTAAAACGCATTTTATGAAGCACTTCTCCAGCATAAATAGTATTGGCCACCACTTTGCCAACCAATTCAGAAGCATCGGAAAAATTATTTTCATTAATCCAATCAACTTCCATCAACTTTGTCGCTAAGAACTGCTCCTCAATAATGGTTCCAGCTTCAATTTCTTGTGATGCCACCACGACTGGATGACGCTCCACAGTTTCAACTTCAACGGTTGGTTGAACTTGATCTTCCATCCACTGCTTAGCAAAAAATACAGCCGCTAAGCCAAATACTACGGACAGTAAAAACAGTAGGAAAACTTGACTCTTATTCATTATTTTCTTCCTCGTGTCCATCAGAGGTAAAATAGACTTCCCATGCCATGGAAAGAATATCGAAGGTAATAACAGGCGGGAGTTGTTCAAACGAAAGAATATCTTTGCTTATACCAACGAGATCTTTCGGTAAACATGGGAAAAGTGGCACCTTAAGAAGCGTGTGCATTTGAGACAAACGCTCAAAGAATCCATCTTGAAGCTCTACTTCTTTATCAGCAACGACGCTCATCCATAAAGCTTCATAGTCTCGTTGGTTAAGTGGCTTGAATTCAATCTTGTAACCTAAACGACGCAAAAAGGCAGGGTCGCTTATTTTCTTGGGATTTAGATTGGTAGAGAAGGCCAGCGTTAATACAAATGGCATCGTTATCTGCTGACCATTAGGCAGCGACAAATAATCGAATGAGTACTCCATCGGTACTATCCAACGATTAAGAAGCGCATCCACAGGCATGGGCTGACGACCAAGGTCATCAATGATAAAAATCCCATTGTTTGCCATCATTTGAACTGGAGCTAACCAGACTCGACTATTTTCTGAGTGATTGACTTCAAGCATATCCATCGTCAGTTCTCCCCCAACCTGGATATTGGGTCTTTCACAATTAAGCCAACGCTTGTCGTACTGATCTTTGAGGGAAATACTTTGATCGCTGCCGTTACTATCCAACGGCTTATGATGTTGCGCCGAGAACACCTTGATAATGTTACCCAGAGCATAGACGGCATAAGGGATAAATACAGAGGTATGTAAAGCATTCACAATACGGCTCGCAACAAATGTTTTACCCGTTCCTGCATGTCCATACAGCAACAAAGCACGTCCCGAATTGATTGCAGGCCCAAGTACTGAAATCATTTTGTCGACACCATATACATCATTCAGTGCCGCCTCGACATGTGGCCGAGTTACTAACTCAGCTCTCAAGTCTTGTTGTTTTACCACCTCACTATATTGGGTAAGCGAAACCGGTGCGGGGCCTAAATAGGCATCACGCTTGAAAGCAAGATCCGCTTCTTCAAGCCCTTTTTCTGATAGTGAATAACGAACATGACTATGTGACACAGATGAGAGGGAAATATCTGAAGTAGGCTGAAATACCTCGATTAATGACTTCTTTCTTAAAACGGCTAAAGCACTTTCCACGATATGAGTCACAACACATAAATAATTAGAAAGCTCTAAAACATCCGATTTTGGGTAAGCTGACAAATGCTTAAGTACGAGATTTTCAATAACGACTTCAGGAACACCCAACATATCAAGAGATGTAGGGACGATTGGGGCTGAAATTTGTGGCTTCAAGGTTGTTGGAGCAGTACGCCCTATAATATCCATATATTATGTCTCCCCACAAAGCTAACCAACAACAGATTTAAGTAAAGTAGCTATACATCGCTAACCCTATAACAACAGAAGGAGCAAAAGGCATCGTTACTTTATTTGAATACCGAGTATGTAAATTAGCTGTTTTATCAATGACTGGTGCAGCTCCACCAAGCACAATTATCTTATTTTCAAAATAGCTTTTAATACTAAAACAGCTCGAGTTGGACAGGTTGTATAGCAGGTAGAAAACCCCAACAACTCCAGAAGAAACCAAGATAAAGTACGATGCATCGAGTAATTGTCCCCACCCCAAATACATTCCTACAACACCTAATAACTTCACATCCCCTGCAGACATTGCTCTTAAAAAATAGAATAGCAATCCAAAACAAAAGAATACGACCGACCCAAATAAAGACATTAAGAAACTATCAAAGGTGTAATTGCTGTTGAACATTGATAAAAAATAGAAAAACAAAAAAAGAATCAATATTTTGTTTGGTATACGATGTTTCTCAACATCGTATACCGATACAGCAATTAGCAATGCCCAAAAAACAGAAGGCTCATTAATCATAATTTCAATTCATACGCTCGATATAATACTTTGAAATTTACTCACTAATGTCGTAGCCATTCCAGAGAAAATTAGCCCGACAAAAATTATGAGCGAGGCAGCACCAATGACATACTCAATAGTCGTTAACCCCTTTTGCTGTCTCACTCTCCGAGCAACCATGGCAGTAATCATTAAATACTGTTAATGATGTTATTAAGCTTAGCGGATAGGGCGGCCCCAAAACCAGTAAATATAGTGGTCAAGCCTAATACCAGTAACGCTGCACCAATTACATACTCGATAACAGTCAACCCTTCTTCATCTTTCATGAATTCTTTACAATTATTCAAAAACTTATCCATGAGAACCTCTCCTTGATTTACGTATCAGGCTTTGTTTGCCTGTAAAGTAAATCTAGAGGTGAGAGATATATTTGGTTAGGATTTTTTTTCCATTTACTTGCACTTTTTTGTGGTACTTCTAATCTAAATATAAAGCTTCATTAATTAGCCACTTTTAGACTAAAAGAGAATATGAAATGCATTGGGTATCTGTATGAAAATAGTAACCCCGTTATTATCGGATAAAGAGAGTGATTTCAACTCCGTTATTATCAATAAAATAAGTCACTATTTCTCTATTGCCAACTTCAAACAAGACATATCTATAATCAGTAACTTAGACGTCAGACTGGTATTTTTCATTTTGAATACCCCTGATAAAATCCAACTACTTACCATGGCTTTATCTATTTGCGAAAATTTGAACAAAAGAATTGTTATTATTTGCTCTGACCCGTTACCTAATATCGTTCGAAATCATAAGAATATATTTTTCATCATAGAAACAAACAGTAATCATCTGACCAGTCAATTCGAAGAGCTTAAGGCTAAGACACAGCATATGTTCGAGTCCCATTTCGATATCGACAGAGACACAAACAATAACAACCAGCTTCCTGTAAAAGCCTTCACATCCGAAGTCGTTAACTTTGTGATGGACAACATCAACAAAGAAATCAGAGAAATAGAGATCGCCGAGAAATGTCACTGTTCAACCACCTATTTTTCTAAGAAGTTTCATCTACACTTTGGAGTAAGCTTTAGAGACTTCGTGTGCGATAAACGCATTCTACTTGCCAAAAAGTTAATCGAAGCAGATACCGAATCAAAAATTGCTGTCATTGCCTATCAATGTGGATACAAGGATGTGTCATATTTCTCGAGAATTTTTAAGAAACGGACTGGAGTAACGCCTGCAAGTTACAGGCGAGCCTGCACAGATAACGGAAAACAAAGAACATAAACGCTAATTTTACTCCCTAAAAGAAAAAATCATGGTACATTTAACATGATTTTAACAAAAATAACTTAGCGAAAAACATGGAGTTAGACAATGATTCAGCCTAACGAGTTTAGCCAAGAACAAGCAACAGCTCTCCCTAAACCCAATGACATGATTTTAAAATGGGCAGAAGAACGCCCAGATGAAGTCTACTTAAAGCAAATTATTAACCGCCAATTTGTTGAGTTTACTTATAAAGAAGTGGCCGACAAAGCACTGAAACTGGCGTCAGCATTAGAAGGACTCGGAGCCCAACCCGGTGATCGAGTCGCTCTCGTATCGAAAAACTGTGCAGAATGGTTTATCTGCGATCTTGCCATGATGTTAGGAGATTTTGTCAGCGTCCCAATCTTTCCAACAGCGGGTGCCGATACCATACAGTACTGTATTGAACACAGTGAAAGTAAAATTGTGATTGCGGGTAAACTCGACGATCCTAAGGCCACTCAAATAGTACTGGATGATAATCCAAACTTGGTGAGTATCTCACTTCCCTACGATAGCGCAGCGAAGTGCCAACATACTTTCGAACAACTCATCGATACCCATGAACCCTCAACCAAGCGTCCTCAGCATCACGATGATAAAGTAATGTCGCTTGTTTATACTTCGGGTACATCAGGGCTACCAAAAGGCGCGATGCTCACATACGGCGCCTTTACGTGGTCAGTTCAACGGTTGATCGATCATATTGGTATCCAACCCGGCGATCGCTTGTTCTCTTATCTACCGCTTGCCCATATTACAGAACGCGTTTACATCTTTGGCTCATCGGTAATGGGCGGTATAGTCACTGCTTTCCCGGAGTCTTTAGATACCTTTATTAATGATGTGAAAATGCATCGCCCTACTCTATTTATTTCAGTTCCTCGCTTATGGACTCTGTTCCAGCAACGAATCCAAGATAAGCTTCCGCAGAAGAAACTGAATTTCTTACTTAAGATTCCGTTTATCAACAACATCATTAAGAAGAAACTGGCTGATGGCCTAGGGTTAGATCAAGCCCGCGTTTTGGGATGTGGTTCAGCTCCGGTATCACCGGCTCTACTCGCATGGTATGAGAGTGTTGGCCTACACATTACCGAGGCTTGGGGAATGACTGAGTCTTTCGCCTACAGCACGATTAATCACCCGTTTAGAGCCGACAAAATTGGTACTGTGGGTAATGCTGGTCCGGGCATCGAACTCAAAATTGCAGAAGATGAAGAAATTTTGGTTCGAAGCAAAGGTATGTTCTCTGGTTATTACAAAAATGACATAGCCACCCAAGAGTCTTTTAACTCTGAGGGATGGCTTCATACTGGCGATATTGGTGATATCGACAGCGAGGGCTACCTAACGATCCGGGGGCGTAAAAAAGACACCTTTAAAACTGCGAAAGGTAAGTTTGTGGCTCCAGTGCCAATCGAAAACAAACTGTTTGAATACAGCCGCGTAGAAATGATGTGTTTGATCGGCTTAGGCTTACCTGGTCCTATCCTACTCGTGGTACCGCATGACTTCCCTAATTTTGATCGGGCTCGTTATGAAAGAACAAGTAAACGTGTCATTGAAAAAATGAACGAACAGTTAGCCTCGCATGAGAAGATCAAAGGGGTACTGATGATTAAGGAACCGTGGAGCATCGACAACGGTGTACTTACCCCTACTCTCAAGATAAAGCGACATATCCTTGAGCAGAAATACCATGAAACCGGTCATAACTGGCCGAAAGATAAATTGGTGGTTTGGGAAGAGTAGTCAAAACCGAGAGGGAGCCATTACGGCTCCTTTTTCATAAGCTCAAGTTACAAGTATTTAGTGTAATCAGCCGCATCATTACGTTCATAGTCCAAACCGATATCCTTTCTCATCCGATCGCTCAAAGATTCCGAGCTAATAACTTGTCTTGATTTAGCCGCCTTACTATTCTTTTTTTTATCATTAACTTGAAAAATATAAGTAACTAATCTGCCAATCCAACAGGTCATTGCTTTCATTTTATCTCTCTTGTTTTTCCTATTAATTTGTCGTTATTATGGAAATAAGCAGCTCGATAAGCGAACAACCATTATTAACAAGGACTATAAGCTGAGGTTATGGATAATAGACTGCGTCACCTTTCAGGCCTCCGTTACTTTGAAGTTGCGGCACGCTTGCATAGCTACAGTAAGGCAGCTGAGGAACTGTTTGTTAGCCAAGCAGCCGTCAGCCAAAAGATTCGCCAACTAGAAGAACAGGTTGGATGTAAGCTTTTCATTCGTAAGGGGCGTGTTATGGCCTTAACACATGAAGGGCGCACACTTTTCAAACATGTTTCTGATGGGTTTCAAGAGGTATTGCTAGGTTTAAACAAGATCCAGTCTGAACCCATTCAAGGTCTGCTTGTTGTTAGAAGCCCTCCTTCATTTGCTTCACGTTGGTTACTACCACGGCTTTGGAAGTTCTCGGTAAAGCACCCAGAGATCCCGATCAAAGTGCTAACAGGCTGCGATACCCCAAATTTAAAACACGGTGAGGTTGATGTGGCTATTCGACAAGGTGAAGACCTATGTGTGGAAGATGGTTTAACTCTTGAGGTACTAATCAACGAACCTATCTATCCTTTTTGCTCACCAGAATTAGCAAACTCTCTTAAATTCACCTCACCAGAACAGCTACTTAAATGTTGGTTAGTTCAATTCGAGGGTGGTTGCTTCCCTTGGGAAAGTTGGTTTAAACAAGCTAATGTTCCGATGCAAGACAGTTCTATTCAATGGATGGAAGTAGGTACTTTTGATATGGGATTAACGACAGTTATGGCTGGTCATGGAGTTTGCCTTGCAACAGACAGTTTAGCTGGTGACTTCATTGAACGCGGCTTGTTAGTAAAGCCATTTGATATAGGCATGACGCCTGGCGTTCAAGTAAATCTATGTTTTGACCCTAACTCGCCTAGAGAAGTGCGTATAACGGCATTTACCAATTGGTTACATGAAGAAGTAAATGAGATATTGGAGAACTAGCTCTTGTCTTTCAACTCCTGAAATAGGCAGTTCTTCAATAACTAAACACAAACTACCAGCTTAAATGGTCTGATAATTCATAAAGCGAAACTGATATACTGAGCTCAAATAAATGCCGAGAACATCTCATGACACAAGACAATAATCCACTGCACGGTATCACTCTACAGAAGCTACTGACTGAATTGGTTGAACATTACGGTTGGGAAGAGTTGAGTTACATGGTGAACATCAACTGCTTTAAAAAAGACCCGAGCATTAAATCAAGCTTAAAATTTTTGCGTAAAACAGATTGGGCACGCACCAAGGTAGAGCAGATTTACATAGACTTAAAGCGTTAGTCTCTCCCTGCTTTATCAGTCCCGTGTTGAATAAATACGGGACAACCACTGTGTCTACTTTTTAGGGGCTACATCAGCACCTCGCACCTCGCACCTCGCACCTCGCACCTCGCACCTCGCACCTCGCACCTCGCAGTATATTACAAACAATAAAAAGCCCCGCAAGCTTTCACTTGCGGGGCTTTTTTAGCTAATTTAGAAAAGGGCTAATTACTTACCAGCTTCTTTTTCTGCTTTAACTTTTGCAATCACTTCGTCAGCAACGTTAGTTGGACATGGTGCGTATTGCGCGAATTCCATAGAGAATTGGCCACGACCAGAAGTGATAGTACGTAGGTGACCGATGTAGCCGAACATCTCAGAAAGAGGTACGTCAGCTTTAATACGAACACCAGTAACGCCAGCTTGTTGATCTTTGATCATGCCACGACGACGGTTAAGGTCACCGATAACATCACCAACGTGATCGTCTGGAGTGAACACGTCAACGTTCATGATAGGCTCAAGAAGTTGCGCGCCAGCTTTAGGCATAGATTGACGGAATGCGCCTTTCGCTGCGATTTCAAATGCGATAGCAGATGAATCGACTGCGTGGAAACCACCATCGAAAAGTTCAACTTCAACGTCTAGCGTAGGGAAGCCAGCTAGTACGCCGTTATCCATCATGCCAGCAAAGCCTTTCTCAACTGCAGGCCAGAATTCTTTAGGAACGTTACCGCCCACAACTACTGAGTTGAACTTGAAGCCAGAACCTGCTTCACCTGGTTTGATACGGTAATCGATCTTACCGAATTGACCAGAACCACCAGACTGTTTCTTATGCGTGTAGCTATCTTCAATTGCTTGAGTGATAGTTTCACGGTAAGCAACTTGAGGAGCACCAACTGTTAGGTCAACGCCGTAAGTACGCTTAAGGATATCTACCTTGATGTCTAGGTGAAGCTCACCCATACCTTTAAGGATAGTTTCGCCAGTTTCTTCGTCAGTCTCAACTTGGAAAGATGGATCTTCAGCAACCATTTTACCGATCGCGATACCCATTTTCTCAGAACCGCCTTTATCTTTTGGAGATACAGCGATAGAGATTACTGGAGTTGGGAAAACCATTGGCTCAAGCGTTACTTGGTCTTTTGGATCACATAGAGTGTGACCAGTTTGAACGTTCTTCATACCAACGATCGCAATGATGTCACCAGCTTGTGCGCTAGTTAGTTCGTTACGGTCATCAGCTTGCATCTCAACCATACGGCCAACACGCTCAGTTTTACCTGTGAATGAGTTAAGGATCGTGTCACCTTTGTTCAATTTACCAGAGTAAATACGAACGAAAGTTAGAGCACCGAAACGGTCATCCATGATTTTGAACGCAAGCGCTTTGAAAGTTTCTTCAGTAGAAACGATAGCGTGGTTGCCTGTTTCTTCGCCGTTCTCATCCATTAGAGGTTGAGGATCAACTTCAGTTGGAGAAGGTAGGTAATCTACTACAGCATCAAGGATAACTTGCATGCCTTTGTTCTTGAACGCAGAACCACAGAACGTAGGGAAGAATGCGATATCACGAGTACCTTTACGGATACAACGTTTGATATCTTCGATAGAAGGCTCTTCACCTTCCATGTAAGCTTCCATTAGGTCATCGTCTTGCTCTACAGCAGTTTCGATTAGCTCTTCACGGTATTGCTCAACGTCATCAACCATGTCCGCAGGAACATCAGTGATTTCGTAGTTTTCAGGAAGACCAGTGTCATCCCAAACGTATGCTTTACGGCTTAGAAGGTCTACAACACCCACGAATTCATCTTCGCGGCCGATTGGTAGAACCATAACTAG
This sequence comes from Vibrio sp. 1F169, assembly GCF_041439605.1. Classification (NCBI taxonomy): domain Bacteria; kingdom Pseudomonadati; phylum Pseudomonadota; class Gammaproteobacteria; order Vibrionales; family Vibrionaceae; genus Vibrio; species Vibrio sp. 1F169. The sequence goes on from NZ_JBGOOI010000010.1 coordinate 67,355, forward strand.
AGGAGTTGCACCTAGAACGTTTTTAACTTGGTCAACAACGTTGTAGAAATCTGCACCCATACGGTCTAGTTTGTTAACGAAGATCAGACGAGATACTTCTGATTCGTTAGCGTAGCGCCAGTTAGTTTCTGATTGTGGTTCAACACCACCAGAACCACAGAATACACCGATACCGCCATCAAGTACTTTAAGAGAACGGTATACTTCAACTGTGAAGTCAACGTGTCCAGGAGTATCGATAACGTTTAGACGGTGACCGTTCCAGAAACAGCTTACAGCTGCTGATTGGATAGTAATTCCGCGCTCAGCTTCCTGTTCCATGAAGTCAGTAGTTGATTCGCCATCATGTACTTCACCAGTCTTGTGGATCTGACCAGTTAGCTTAAGGATACGCTCAGTGGTAGTTGTTTTACCCGCATCAACGTGCGCGAAAATACCAATGTTTCTGTATTTCGATAAATCTGCCATTGTCTTACTCTGTTAATAGGATATAAAATGCGCGCAGAGTATATCACAATCTGTGAGGACTGATAGCTTTGCATGCATTTGGGACTAAAAAACTTTGCCTTTTTCTAACATATAGAAAAAGGCAATCTGAAGAAACAATCTAAATGATTGTTAAGTTTAGTGCTAACTTAAAGCGAAAATAGCGTTTAAGTTAGACTGAATTTCTGCTGTATAGAGTAGCTGAAGTGAGCTCAATTACAACTCATCAAAAGCATTAATTGCTTCCGATAATTTTTTCACACCGTGGATCTGCATTCCTGGAATGCCACCTTTAGGCATGTTAGCCGCTGGTACAATGGCTCTCTTGAAGCCGTGTTTAAACGCCTCATTTAAGCGCTCTTGACCGCTCGGTACAGGTCGAATCTCACCAGCAAGGCCTACTTCGCCAAAAACCACCACATCTTTTGGCAATGCGCGGTCTCTGAAACTCGAAAGTAAAGCCATTACCAATGCAAGATCAGCACTGGTTTCGGTTACTTTAACACCACCAACGACATTCACAAACACATCTTGGTCAGCCATTTGTAAGCCGCCGTGTTTATGCAGCACGGCTAGTAACAATGACAGTCGATTTTGCTCGAGACCAACAGCGACACGACGCGGGTTAGCCAGCTGCGAATAATCCACCAGCGCTTGGATTTCAACAAGGAGTGGACGCGTTCCTTCCCAAACTACCATCACTGAACTGCCTGAGGTTTCTTCTTCACCACGAGACAGAAAAATAGCCGATGGATTGCTAACTTCTTTTAGCCCTTGCCCTGTCATAGCAAACACACCTAGCTCATTCACTGCACCAAAACGGTTCTTGTGGCTGCGCAAGGTTCTAAAACGACTGTCCGTTCCGCCATCTAACAGCACCGAGCAGTCAATAATGTGTTCAAGTACTTTTGGTCCAGCTAAGGTACCGTCTTTAGTTACGTGCCCGACTAGGAATACGGCAACGTTGTTCTGTTTCGCATAGCGCGTTAATGCGGTTGCCGATTCGCGCACCTGAGCAACACTACCTGGAGACGATTGAACATCAGCGACATGCATAACTTGGATTGAATCGATAACCATGATCTTAGGCTGCTCTCTTTCTGCAACCTGACAGATTTTATCAACATTGGTTTCAGAGAGCATTTTGAGATGCTCTTTTGGTAACCCTAATCGAGATGCTCGCATCGCAACTTGTTGAAGAGATTCTTCGCCAGTGACATAAAGTGTCGGTAACTGAGAAGAAAGCTGACACATAGTCTGCAATAACAGCGTTGATTTACCGGCACCAGGGTTACCACCAATAAGAATCGCAGCGCCAGGTACAACACCACCACCAAGTACACGATCAAGCTCTTTGAAGCCACTACTAAAGCGCGGGACCTCTTGCAAGTCGATTTCCGATAGCGTTTGAACCGAAGATTCAGTTGCACCACCAGCGTAACCACTTAGTCGTTCATTGCGCGCGACCTGAGGTGAAGCGGCTAACCTAACTTCTGTAATCGTGTTCCAAGCACCACATGCATTGCACTGCCCTTGCCAACGTGGAAAGTCAGCACCACAGTCATTACACACATAAGCTCGCTTTGCCTTAGCCATAAAACCTCAATAATTTGCTTAGTAACGGGTAAATGTTGCTATTTTGTGACCCCGTTGACCGTACAGGTGAAAATAAAAGTTGCAGTAGGGCCACGAATACCTAAAGATCAAATACAACTCGTCGATAACAATAACGCACCATCCATTCTAACAAGAAAAGTATGCAGCAATCTGAAATTCTATCTGTAGCAGAACGACTTATTCCGGCCTACCATGCCGAAGATTTCGAATTCCTTCTTTCTCAAATGACAGAAGGCGAATCACCGTCTCTAAAACTGCTCGTTAAAATGGAACTGAATCGTATCATGGCTCCGTGCACAAAGAGCATTGATTTACGCGGGCGTATTGATAATGAATGTCATCAATTCACGCTAGACGAGCGTAAACATTGGCTTGATGACATAGCTTTGAACGCGTATCAACGTGGTACTAAAAAATTTAAAGGTTATACCGAGGGCGTGTGGGAGTTAGTGATGACACCTCGCATTCAACCTCTTCGTAATATTGTTAAAACATCCTCTCAAGATGACCACGATATCACTAACGCTGATAGCCCCTATGAAGCAGAAGCCATTAACCTCGGTTACGATTTAAAACGCAAAGAAAACAGGCTCAAGATTAGCTCACAGGTTGAAATCACCACACCAAAAGGACAAAGCCTGCATGGTGTGACAGTTGATATTTCTCCGTCGGGTGCAAAGTTCAAGGTACCAAGGGCGTTTAAATACAACCTAGGGGAAATCATCAGTGTTAAATTCACTGAGCTTGTTGAAAAGTCACTAGAAGCCGATGTTAATGAGGCGGTTGAATTTCGTATTCTGGGTATTGATGAATCCTACGAGAACAATGCAGTTAAATTTTTAAGATGCATGAGAATCAGCGATACAACGAATGTGGCTCGTTTACTCGATGAATCTCTAAATAGTGTCAGCAAGAAAACCAGCCATGAGAATCAAGATAGGCTCATTCGAACGCGAACTCGCGGTATTGAACACACCTATCTAAAGTACACCTGTAATCTCCCTCTATTCTTCAGTGGTAGTGAGTTGAAGCTCGCGCTGCTCACGGATAACAATCATCCCCAATGGCAATACTGGCATGATGAGCGTAACCAACAGGCTCTGGGTACTTTGTTCAACGAACAACGTATGAACTTACTCGCTAAGCCTGGCGTGAAGGGAACCAGTAACGTTATCTACTCTTTTACCCATGAACATAAAAATAAGACCTTGTTCTACTCGATGATGCTGCCTGAAGCTTCTCGTGAAGAGAGGCAACTGTTCTGGCACATCGGCGGTAAACGTAAAAGTTGGAAGGCGTTCAAATTCTCGGTTTTCGAATTATCCGACGCTGAGCGACAAGCCTTAGCTGAGCATTCAGATACGCTTGCTCAAAGCTCAGCGCAACTGACTCATTGCGGTATCTTGCAAGAGATCGGTGATCACGAAAGTGCTGCCGATTATCTATTAAGTGAAAAACCACGCATTCCAAGCAGTGACCTTAATCGCTTTCGTCATCCGCGAACGGTGGTGGGGAACATTCAAAGTATCTACTTTGATTCCCAAAGTCGTCGTAAAGAACCGAGATATAGCTTTAAATCACCAATTCAACTCACATCACAAGATAGCCCAACAATAAACGGACACACTGTAGACATATCAAAACGTGGCCTAAGCATTACCCTTGAACACCCAATGGTACTCAAGATTGATGATCCGGTTGTGGTGAATTTCAATGAACTGCAACTCTATGATAAAAACTTGCCATTAAGCACAGTGCCTTACCACGTAATTCGTGTAAGCCCGAACGGTTGCAACGTTCAATTGGTTATCACCGAGAATGCAAAAACAATGCGTACCATCGCCTTCCTCAATGGGCTTATCGATCAGAACCAAAGTAAGCTAAATAAGAAGCAAGAAATACTGCCCACCGATTCACTGCTTAAATCACTGCACACTGTTTTGCTTAACAAAATGGTCAGTAATCCAATTTTCATTGATAAGCCGGGCTCAACGTTGCGTTGTAAGCTCATTGGTGTGAACTTCCCGCTGAACAAGCATCTAGCGTTACTCGCTAAACTTGGGCACAACCAAAAGTTTTCACTGGAACCGATTTTCAAAGGTCACTCTAATTCACTATTAGCTGAGCCACTGAAAAGAATTGAAGGTGCAGAGCCAAAACATCATGACGTATACATTGCTGCGATAAAGTTTGGTAACAAGATTCAATCTGTACATACGAAGTTGGTGAAAGACTTTGCATCTACGAAAGAACGTATTTCGTTCATCAAGAAGGCGCAAGATCTGGGTGATGTGTATGTACTGCGAGTCACAACCGCCCCTATCTTTAATCCATTAACCAGTTTGTTCCAATCAGACTTAGCCGAGCTTTCTCGCATCAGTATGCACCAAGCGAAGAAGTTAGAGAGTGAGGTCACCGCTTTTATTGGTTATGGTGAGATAGAAGACATTACCGATGAAGTATTGATTCGATTGGAACTCTCGCACTAAATAGCCAGATCAACTTACCGGTTTGTCGACTTATCGGATTTAAAAGTAGAAAAAGCAGGCTTATCGCCTGCTTTTTTGTGTCCGTTGTAAATGCGCTTTTGTTTAGCGTTTGACGAATATGACTAAGGCTTCGCTTGCCAGCTGATTTTTTGCTGCTTAGCTAATACACCTGACAAGATACAAAGCACCCCACCTAAGCCAGCATAACGCACAGCAGTTTGAGCTTGTTGTTCAACTTTCGGTTTTGCATGGTAAGCAATCCCTAAACCGGCAGAACCCATCATAACCAAGTCATTGGCACCATCACCCACGGCAACGGTGTTATGCAGTTCCAGTTCATACTCTTCAGCAAGTTCTACCAAGATATCCGCTTTGGTCTGTGCGGAAACAACATCGCCTAATACTTCACCCGTCAATTTACCATTGACGATCTCTAGCGTGTTTGACTGAGCGTGGTCAAGATCAAGCGTATCTTTCAGGTAGTCTGAGAAATAAGTAAAACCACCCGATGCAATCGCCGTCTTCCAGCCAAGTTTATTCAGAGTATTCACTAGCTCAACCAAGTCTGGCATGAATGGTAATGACTGGCGCACTTGCTCCAGTATCGACTCATCCGCACCTTTCAGTGCCCCAACGCGTTGGCGTAGGCTCTGTTCAAAGTCGAGCTCGCCTTGCATCGCACGCTCTGTGATTTCAGAAACTAACTCTCCGACTCCTGCGAGCTTTGCTATCTCATCGATGCATTCAATTTGAATTGCTGTGGAGTCCATATCCATCACGATCAAACCTGGCTTAGATAAGTCTGGGACCTCGCTAAGGCAAGCATAATCAAGCTTCAGTGCTTGTAAAATTTCTTCGTGTGCCGGGGTTAAGTTCCCTGACATCAGCGCCACTTCGTAATGTCCCACCTTCCACGTATTGAGGATGGTGTTGTAGGTACCAGTGAAAAAGTCGATGTCATCAAATGATTGTGGAGATAAGTACTCACCGAACACAATCCAATTGGCTTTAGATTTTGCGAGTTGAGAAGCGAAACGTGTCTCGGGGAGTCGGGTTAATAATGTCGTATGCCTTTTAATCGGCAGATATTTCTGAGCGTCCATGTGTATGATTCCTAATTAACTATGCTAAACGTTAACCTATTGCAATTTGAAAACGCAAGTCTCAATATGTCTTAATCATAACATTTGTTTATTTCAGGCTTCGTGAAACATGAATGAATCATTGTTCTCAATACGTAACGCTTTACGAGTACTAGCCCTAATTCTGTTGGCTGCTATGTTCGTGGTAACCATTAAAAACACAGTAGTGATCAGTAAAGGTAATGAGAAGATCCAAGCAAAACAGTTGGAAACGCTGACCAAACTACTGATCTCACAGGCATCACTTTCAGCCAGTAAGATGATCACTCAGCAAGACCAAGAGCGCCTGCTAGAGCTCACTAACCAACTCTCTCAGGATCGATTGGTATTTGATACCACCATCTACGATGCAGAAGGGATCCGACTGGCTTCGAGTGAAAAAGCGCTCTCGGTACGCGAGGTTCTTGGCTTAGACACACCTCTTTCAACGGCAAGTATCGGCAGGCAGCAACTCGTTGAACCTATTTACTCTCCAGAGAGTACGATCATTGGCTTTATCCGCGTGACTTTTGAGACAGGAAAAATGACAGCTATTTCTGATCATCACTACCGTAAGAGCGATCGCTACATGATCGGTATGGTCTTAATGGGATTTGTCAGTGGCGTGTTGTTCATCATGCTTATTCGTAAAAGAAAGGCTAAGTCTGGGGAAAACTGGCTGCTTAAAAATGTCAGCTCTTAACAGCTTAGTTTAACAAATTCAATAAAAAGCCCCGAAGCTCAGGCAGCAACGGGGCTTTTGTTATCTATTAAACTTTGCGGTATCTATTAAGCTTTTTGAAATCTATTAGCTGATTAGTCTTGGTCACCAAGCAGCACAGAGTCGAGTGCGATAACCATCATGTCGTTGAAAGTCGTTTGACGTTCATCTGATGTGGTTTGCTCACCAGTTTTGATGTGATCAGAAACAGTACAAATAGTCAGAGCTTTTGCGCCGTATTCAGCACATACACCATAGATACCCGCCGCTTCCATCTCTACGCCGACAATGCCGTACTTGTCCATGACTTCGAACATTTCAGGATCTGGCGTGTAGAACAACTCAGCCGAGAATAGGTTGCCAACCTTTACGTCTACACCACGCGCTTTGGCCGCATCTTCTGCCGCACGCACCATTTTGTAATCCGCAATAGCCGCGAAGTCATGACCTTTAAAGCGAATACGATTCACTTTTGAGTCGGTACACGCACCCATGCCGATAACCACATCGCGTACTTTGATATCTTCGCTCACTGCACCACAACTGCCGACACGAATGATCTTTTTCACACCAAAGTCTTTGATCAGCTCAGTCGCGTAAATAGAACAAGATGGAATGCCCATACCATGTCCCATTACCGAAACCTTACGGCCTTTGTAAGTACCCGTGTAACCAAACATGTTACGAACATCGCACACTTGAACCACTTCTTCTAAGAAGGTTTCAGCGATGTATTTTGCACGTAACGGATCGCCGGGCATTAGAACTACGTCAGCGAAATCACCCATTTCAGCATTAATATGTGGAGTAGCCATTGAAAATATCCTTAATCTCAAAACAAAAAAAAGAGAGAGGTTCCCCTCTCTCTTCGTTAACTATTATAGAAAGCTTGTACCGTGTCCCATTGGCGATGTGCCAAAGTAAGACGCTAAGCTTTGACCGATATCAGCGAAGGTATCGCGACGGCCTAGAGAGCCAGCAGGAACCTTGTTTCCGTAAACAATCACAGGGATATGTTCACGAGTATGGTCAGTACCTGGCCATGTCGGATCACAACCGTGGTCAGCAGTTAAGATAAGTACATCATCTTCTTTCATCATATCGATGATTTCATTGATACGGCCATCGAAGTACTCAAGTGCCGCTGCGTAACCTGCAACATCACGGCGGTGGCCGTAAGCTGAGTCGAAATCAACGAAGTTAGTGAACACGATAGTGTTGTCGCCCGCTTCAGTGATCGCTTCTTTAGTTGCTTCAAATAGCGCAGGAATACCTGTTGCTTTCGTTTTCTGAGTAATACCACAACCTGCGTAGATATCAGAGATCTTACCGATTGAGTGAACGTTACCGCCCTTCTCATCAACCAACTTCTGAAGAACTGTCGCCGCTGGCGGCTCAACAGAAAGGTCACGACGGTTACCAGTACGTTCGAACTGACCTTTACCTGGGCCAATGAACGGACGCGCAATAACACGGCCGATGTTGTAGTCTTCTAGCTCTTCACGAGCAATCTGACAAAGGTCTAATAAGTTCTGTAGACCGAATGTCTCTTCATGACATGCGATTTGGAAAACAGAGTCTGCTGAAGTGTAGAAGATTGGCAAGCCACTCTTCATGTGTTCTTCACCCAGGTTATCTAGGATTTCTGTACCCGATGAGTGGCAGTTACCTAAGAAGCCAGATAGACCTGCACGCTCAAGGATGCGGTCAGTCAGTTCTTTTGGAAAGCTGTTTTCTTTGTCGGTGAAGTAGCCCCAGTCAAACAATACCGGTACACCTGCGATTTCCCAGTGACCTGATGGCGTGTCTTTACCAGAAGACAGCTCAGCAGCGTGACCGTACGCGCCAATGATCTCAGCGTCTGCGTCCATACCAGGAGCAAAGCGACCTGTAGACTCTTTGTGAGCCATAGCTAAACCTAGCTTAGACAGGTTTGGCAGCGTTAGTGGACCTTTACGATCCGCATTGTCTGCAAGACCTTGCTCACAATGGTCAGCAATGTGACCCATAGTGTCTGAACCTACATCACCGAATGTGTCCGCATCTGCTGTTTCGCCGATACCGAATGAATCTAAAACTAAAATAAATGCTCTTTTCATTTTCTTCACCAACTTATTGCTCTTTGCACCAGAACTCTGTTTATCGGCATACACAAGGTATGCCGATACCTGTTATTTACACGTCTTCAGAACGAATCTGACGGTAAACGTCTGGCGTTGCTGTATATTCTCCGCCCACAGTGATTGCATTTTGTAATGCTTTTGCAGCTTCTTGCCACTGTTGTTCATTGCGAGCATGAATCATTGCTAATGGTTTATCGTCGCTTGCTACTTCGCCAAGGCGAATGAAGCGATCAAAACCGACTGCGTAATCAATGCTGTCTGTTGCTACGCGGCGACCACCGCCCATACCAACGACAGCCATACCAATTGCACGCGTATCCATCGCTGATACTACACCGCTTTCTAGCGCGTGCACTGGTTTAACAATTTCTGCTTTTTCTAGGTAGTTATCGTAGTTCGTTACGAAATCAGTTGGACCACCAAGGCCCGCTACCATTTTACCGAAGCACTCTGCTGCTTTACCGTTATCCAGTACTGCCATCAGTTTTTCACGCGCTTCGTCTGAATCTTTTGCAAGGTTACCCAGAACCAGCATTTCAGCACACGATGCCATCGTAATTTCTAGCAAACGAGGGTTACGATATTCGCCGGTTAGAAATTGAACCGCTTCACGTACTTCTACTGCGTTACCCGCTGAAGAAGCCAGAACTTGGTTCATGTCTGTTAGGATTGCCGTTGTTTTAGTACCCGCGCCGTTTGCTACTGCAACGATAGATTTTGCTAACTCTTCAGACGCTTCGTAAGTCGGCATGAATGCGCCTGAACCTACTTTTACGTCCATCACTAGAGAATCAAGACCAGCGGCCAATTTCTTAGACAGAATTGAAGCTGTGATCAACGAGATGTTGTCGACTGTTGCTGTGATATCACGAGTCGCGTAAACACGCTTATCAGCCGGTGCTAGATCGCCTGTTTGACCGATGATCGCCACGCCAGCTTCTTTGGTTACGGCACCAAACACATCGTTGGTTGGTGTAATGTTGTAACCAGGGATAGATTCTAGCTTGTCTAGCGTACCGCCAGTGTGGCCTAAACCACGACCAGAGATCATTGGAACGAAACCGCCACATGCTGCCACCATAGGGCCAAGCATCAGAGAAGTTACGTCACCAACACCACCAGTAGAGTGCTTATCAACGATTGGGCCATCAAAGTTCATGTGGCTCCAGTCAATCACCATGCCTGAGTCACGCATTGCACATGTTAGTGCGATACGTTCTGGCATCGTCATTTCATTAAAAAAGATAGCCATTGCGAATGCGGCAATTTGGCCTTCAGAAACCGTGTTTTTAGCGACACCTTGAATGAAGAAATTAATTTCTTCAGCTGTTAGGACTTCGCCATCACGTTTTCTGCGAATAATTTCTTGAGGTAGATACATTAGTGCCTCCCAAACTCTAGTGAGTATGGTTTGTAGGGAAAGAGGTAATATGGAGTGACTTAACACCACTCCATCAAACAGACTTTATTGTTATACCCGATAGGGAAATTAGTATGCTGCTGGATCTGCAGTTTCGTCTGTCACTTCTAATGTATTAAGAAGGTTAGTCAGTAGGCTTGAAGCACCAAAACGGTAGTGCATGTTGTCTGCCCACTCAGCGCCTAGTAGCTCATCAGCCATCGCTAGGTAAGCTTGAGCATCTTCAGCTGTACGTACGCCACCAGCTGGTTTGAAACCCACTGTTTTAGCTACGCCCATGTCACGAATAACTTCAAGCATCATGCGCGCGTACTCTGGAGTCGCGTTTACTGGCACTTTACCTGTTGAAGTTTTGATGAAGTCTGCACCTGCTTCGATACAGATCTGAGAAGCTTTCTTAATCAGTGCTTCTTCTTTTAGCTCACCAGTTTCGATGATCACTTTAAGCGTGATGTCACCACAAGCGGCTTTACATTGTTTAACTAGCTCAAAACCCACTTCTTCGTTGCCAGCAATAAGAGCACGGTATGGGAATACTACGTCAACTTCGTCTGCGCCGTACGCTACCGCTGCTTTTGTTTCAGCAACAGCAATTTCGATGTCGTCATTACCATGAGGGAAGTTAGTTACAGTCGCGATGCGTACTTCTGGAGTACCTTGCTCACGCAACGCTTTCTTAGCGGCTGGGATAAAGCGAGGGTAAATACAGATTGCAGCGGTGTTGCCAACTGCAGTCTTCGCGTCATGACAAAGTGCCACTACTTTTTCAGTAGTATCGTCGTCATTTAGCGTAGTTAGGTCCATAAGTTTAAGTGCACGTAGAGCTGCTGCTTTTAAATCGCTCATTTCTATCTCCGATCAATATATTCAAATAGTTAACTACTTCACCATCCATCCAGTATAGATGGATATTTAAGTAATGCTCAGTAGTCACAAATGAACGGACTTGGTTCCCTGAAGACTTGATAACTTTCGCTACCAATTGCAATCCTTGTCACCGCACAGTACCAGTTTGGTCTATGGCACAACAAATCAGTCATGTTGTGTCTAACATCTATAGTGTATTGCTAAGTTTGGCTTAATCCCAGAAGAATAACGTTCGAGCTAATCTCAATGTTACTTTCTTGCCAGCAGAGACATCCTATCCCTTTAGCTAATACATTATAGGTATCCATCAATAAATTGTAGTGCTCCTTAGAACGCAAACGGTTTGTATCTCAAAAAAACATTCTAGACCCATTTTCGACTCCAAGCATTCACTCATGCTAATGCTCAAAATCACTAGGCCCAAAAACAAAAAAGCCCCGCAGCAATTTCTTGCTACGGGGCGATATTATTATGGCGTCTATATATCGATTTCTAACTGATTAGAAAGATAAGAAGAAGCCAGCAATTGTTGCTGCCATCAGGTTAGATAGAGTACCAGCTACAACCGCTTTAACACCCATACGTGCGATGTCGTGACGACGGTTTGGAGCAATACCACCTAGACCACCTAGAAGAATCGCAATTGAAGAAAGGTTTGCGAAACCACATAGAGCGAACGAGATAATTGCTTGAGTCTTAACAGACATTACTTGACCAGTCGCTTCAACGATTTGAGCGTTTTCACCGATGTATGGTACGAAGTTTAGGTATGCAACGAATTCGTTAACAACGGTCTTCTGACCAATGAAAGAACCAGCAATAGTTGCTTCTTCCCATGGAACACCAATGATGAATGCTAACGGTGCGAAGATCCAACCTAGAAGAAGTTCTAGAGTTAGGTTTTCCATACCGAACCAACCACCGATGCCACCTAGGATACCGTTGATAAGAGCGATTAGACCGATGAATGCTAGTAGCATTGCACCAACGTTAAGTGCTAGTTGTAGACCAACTGACGCACCGCCAGCAGCTGCATCGATAACGTTAGCAGGCTTGTCGTCGCCACCGTCGATGTCTGAACCTAGGTTCTCGTCAACTTCATCAGTTTCAGGCTTGATGATTTTAGCGAATAGTAGACCACCAGGTGCTGCCATGAATGACGCTGCTACTAGGTACTCTAGAGGTACACCCATAGATGCGTAACCCGCTAGTACACCACCAGCAACAGACGCTAAACCACCACACATTACTGCGAATAGTTCAGAGTTAGTCATTTTAGGAACAAACGGACGAACAACTAGAGGCGCTTCCGTTTGACCAACGAAGATGTTTGCAGCTGCAGACATAGACTCGGCGCGAGAAGTACCTAGAGCTTTCTGAAGACCACCACCAAGAACCTTGATTACAACTTGCATCGCACCAATGTAGTAAAGTACAGAGATAAGAGCAGAGAAGAAGATTAGTGTTGGTAGAACTTGGAATGCAAAGATGAATCCGATACCGTCAACTGAGAAGTTAACAAGGCTACCAAATAGGAAGCCAGTACCATCTTTACCGTAGTCGATCACGTTTGCTACACCAGCAGAGAAACCTGCAAGTAGATCACGACCCCAAGGGATGTAAAGTACGAATGCACCAAGTGCGAATTGGATAGCGAAAGCGCCACCCACTGTTCTTAGATTAATTGCTTTGCGGTTGTCGGATAGTAGTACTGCGATTGCAATCAGTGCAACCATTCCGACGAGGCTCATAAACAGGCTCATAGTTTATGACTTCCTTATTAGTTATTTATTGGCGTGTTACAAAATGGGGCTATAAAGCGGAGGCAATTATACTCATGCGACCACTAATAAAGTAATGCCGTCCTCACACTTTCGTAGAAGATTCATGTACCATTCACACGCAAATGTGAGCCGAATCACAAGCCAAGTGCAATTTACGCAAACGATAAACAAAAACCTTCGATTTTATTCACATATACCGAATGCGCGATGGCTATTTTGCCAAATTTGCGCTGCAACCGATTGCTTCGGTTCTTTTCTAAGCAAAAACAGTTCATTTAAGATCGTAACTAAATACTTGGAATGATTAACATTTCCTTGTTTTCCATGCATGGGCATATCCGGGGCATCCGTTTCTAATACCAGGCACTCAAGAGGCAGTTTTGAGATAGTGGTGCGTGTTTTTTGTGCTCTTGGGTAAGTAATCGTTCCACCGACACCAATATAGAAACCAAGCTGAATCCACGCCAAAGCCTGCTGTTCGCTCCCTGAAAATCCATGAATCACGCCACCCAAAGTAAATTTATACTGCTTTATTAGCTCAATAAGTCGGTTAAAAGACTTCCTTTCATGGATGATTAAAGGCAGCTTAAACGCCTTAGCTAGCTCTATTTGTTGAATGAAAAAACGCTCTTGTTTCTCCCGTGCAACATCGACAAAAAAGTCGAGACCACACTCTCCTATCGCAACACATTGACTGGTTTTTGATGAGAGTAATTGGCGAAGTTCCGAAAATTGCTCGTCATTGGCTTGCTCTAAAAAGTAAGGATGAAAGCCTAATGCGTAATAAACATTAGGGTAAGATTGAGCGATTTCATCAAGCTTCCTCCAGTTACTTTGGCCAATAGAAGGGATGATTAACTTCTCGACTTGCGCCTGTTTCGCTTCTTTAACGTAACCTTCAATACCTTTATCAAGTGAAAAACCTTGCTCAAAAATGTCAAAGTCCGCATGGCAATGGGTGTCAAACAGCGGAAATTCACTTAATTCTGGTGTCATCTTCCCTACTCTCTGTTTGTTGTCCTTGAGGATCACGGCGATAAGCCACGCAGCTGCGCTTATTTTCAGGCGTTAAGCCAAGCTCTTCGCACCACTTATCGTATTTATTAATCCAAGCTTTTATCCAACTGAACATACTTACCTTAAGCCTCTAACCTCAAATGACACGAATAAAAAAACGCCTATTGCAGAACAATAGACGTTTTTGTTTAACTCGAATAGAGCGCAGAGTGATTAGTGCTCGCGCGTCGCTCGGAACTGAACTTCTGGGAAACGTTCAGAAGCTAGGTTCAAATTCACCATAGTCGGTGCGATGTAAGATAGGTTATCACCACCATCTAACGCTAGGTTAGCTTGGCTCTTACGTTTGAACTCTTCTAGTTTCTTAGCGTCATCACACTCAACCCAACGTGCAGTTGCAACGTTCACACCTTCGTAAATCGCTTCAACGTTGTATTCCGCTTTCAAGCGCGCTACAACCACATCAAACTGAAGTACACCAACGGCACCAACGATCAGATCGTTATTTTGCAAAGGACGGAATACTTGAACCGCGCCCTCTTCAGAAAGCTGAACCAAGCCTTTTAGAAGTTGCTTCTGCTTCAATGGATCGCGCAGACGAATACGACGGAATAGCTCAGGCGCAAAGTTAGGAATACCTGCGAACTTCAAGCTTTCGCCTTGAGTAAAGGTATCGCCAATCTGAATTGTGCCGTGGTTATGCAGACCAATTATGTCACCCGCGTATGCTTTTTCAGCACGAGCACGGTCACCCGCCATGAAGGTTACTGCATCAGAGATACTGACGTTCTTACCAGTACGAACATGGTTCATCTTCATACCTTGGTCGTAAGTACCCGATACGATACGCATGAATGCGATACGGTCACGGTGTTTTGGATCCATGTTTGCTTGGATCTTAAATACGAAACCAGAGAACTTCTCTTCAGTCGCTTCAACATCACGCTCATTTGCTTGACGTGTTTGAGGCGCAGGAGCCCATCGAGTTAGGCCATCAAGCATATGGTCAACACCGAAGTTACCCAATGCAGTACCGAAGTAAACTGGAGTCAACTCGCCAGCAAGGAATAGTTCGTGATCAAACTCAGGACATGCGCCAATAACCAATTCAAGCTCTTCACGAACGCTGCTCGCCAGATCTTCGCCAACAGCTTCGTCTAGTTCAGGGTTATCTAGACCTTTGATAATGCGAACTTCTTGGATCTCATGGCCGTGGCCAGATTCATACAAGATCGTTTCATCACGGTGAATGTGGTAAACGCCTTTAAACTCTTTACCACAACCGATAGGCCAAGAGATTGGAGCACAAGCCATACCTAGCTCGCTTTCCACTTCATCTAGCACTTCCATTGGGTCACGAACATCACGGTCAAGTTTGTTCATAAACGTTACGATTGGTGTATCACGTAGACGCGTTACTTCCATCAGTTTACGAGTACGATCCTCGACACCTTTCGCAGCATCGATAACCATCAAACAAGAGTCAACCGCGGTTAATGTACGGTACGTATCTTCCGAGAAATCTTCGTGTCCAGGAGTATCGAGTAGGTTGACTAGACAATCGTTGTATGGGAATTGCATTACAGACGTAGTTACCGAGATACCACGTTCTTTTTCCATCTCCATCCAGTCAGATTTAGCGTGCTGGTTAGAGCCACGGCCTTTTACGGTACCCGCTTTTTGAATCGCGTTTCCGAATAAAAGAACTTTTTCAGTAATCGTGGTTTTACCCGCATCCGGGTGAGAGATAATCGCAAACGTTCTACGTTTGCTCACTTCTTGTTGGAAAGACATAGTCGCCCTTTGCTGATCTAAAGCGTAAAAAGGGCAAGTAGATAATACTTGCCCTTGAATTCTGTGTGCGGATTATACAGAAAGCGTGTCACTTTCTAAAGGGTCAGTTTACACCCTATTTTGTGGCTCATTCCGGAGCTAGCGGTCTAGTTCGCGAAAAGACGTAACATGACTAGCTAAAAGACATAAAAAGATAGCTCATAATGATGGCGTCTTCGTTGCCTTGCTTGGTTGGATAATAGTTACGACGGCGGTCGACTTCATTAAAGCCAGCCTTCTCGTAAAGATTAAAAGCATTCACATTACTTTCGCGAACTTCCAGCCAAGCACTTTCCACGTCAGCTTGTTCACACATATCGAGAAAGTGCTCAACCAAAGCCTTACCGTAACCTTTGCCTTGCTGCTTAGGGTCAACCGCTATCGTCAGCAAAGTAACCTCACCGACAATGTTCTGAGCATAGAAATAGCCGACAACCTTTCCATCGACTTCTAAAACACGGTGGCTGCCTCCACGACTATTAAGATCACGGATCATATTTTCAGACCAAGGATGAGAATGCGCGGTCTGCTCAATTTGCCAAATTGCGTCTAGGTGTTGTTCTGAAGTGGGTAAAAGTTGATTAGTCATAAGCACAAATTTGTTGCCATAAGTCGCGGCGATGTTGGTTATTACCGTTAATGTCAGACAGTAATGGAGATTGAAGTGTTTTTGCCTTCAGTTCATGGGCAGGTTCGCAACCAGCAAACCATACCCATTCAACCGAACTTAAATCCACAGCAGACAAGTGTTGCGGTTGAAGGTGTAAAGCTTGAGATAAGTCGAGCTTGATACTTTTGAGTACTCGCTCAAACATCACGGCGAGATCATCCTGAGGTTTTTCTGGTGAAACCAACAGTAACTTGCAATCATTCGATAACAGAGTCAATTCAGATTCATAACCAGCCAAACGCTCTGGGTGACTTAACTCCCATTGGCTAATGCCCATCTCTTGTAGATATTGCGCGTGTGTTTGTGACATATCTAGCGGTCGTAACCTTTGGTTTGTTGGTATTAATATTCTTCGAGTGAACTTAAACGGTGCTCATTGGGGCTGATACTAACAAAAAATAAAGGAGCATCAAGCTCCTTTATTTAGACTAAATCAGTTAGTATCTTATTGAGTGGTAAATCAGCTTATAAGTCGTTGAACTCTGGGCTATAAGCAATTTCACCAGAATGCCCAGCAAACGCCCCTTCTACCAACTCAATCGCTTGAAAAGCGCCTTCAGGCACATCCCAAACACAACTCAGGCCAAATTCGCTCGCCGCCTTGAAACCAAAACGACCGTAGTAAGCAGGATCACCGAGTACAACACAGGCTGGGTAACCAAAATCTACCAAAGTAGAAAATGCGTCTTCAACCAGTGATTTGGCAATGCCTTGATTGCGGAACTCTTCTTTCACGGCGAGAGGTGCGAGCCCCTGCCAGTTATGATCGTCACCATCAAGAATAAGAGGGCTAAACATCAGGTGACCAACCACCTCCCCTTCATCAGAACAAGCCACCAGCGATAGCGTTAAATGGCTATTCTCACGCAAGCTCATAACCAAATTAGCTTCTGCATCCGTTTCAAAAACAGATTTCAATAAACGATCGATGACAAGTATATCTGCCGGTGCTTCAGTTCGAATAAGCATTCATTACCTCACTTTGTGTATCTGGGGATTGTACTCCCTTCTGCACAAAATCAGCTAATTGATTTAACAAAGTTTTCATAGGAGTCGGCAATAAGTCTAAATCGACGCTATCCATCAAATTTTTCACTTCCAAGCCTAGCTCGGTATCGCCCTCAATAGACAGTCGACGTTGGAAGAAAAGCGTATCTGGGTCTTCTTTTCGCCCAGCAATCAACACGAGATCATTTAGATTGCCACTAAAACTCACATCTTCATTGACCTCTTTATCAGCGACAACTAGTTGCTCATTTTTGTAGCTAATACACCAACTTAACCCCATATCTTTTATTGAAACTTTAAGCCACTTGTCTTCTAAGAACTCAAAATCACCATCCTCTAAAGCCTCCTTGAATACATTTTTCAATGCTTCTAATAAGGCTTTTTTTTGTACTGATTTTGGTAATAACTGGACTGGAGATCGCAAAATTGATGCGGCATTTTGAACTAGTTGAGTGCGTATCTTGTTTATCACGTGACTTATCCGTAACTTTGTCAATAATATAGAAAGCATCATAGATGATGTTGAGATCTCAGTTACTGTTATGTATCAAATTAATTCAGTTTGATGCTCGACCTTTAATATATTGATAATCGCAGTTATAGTAACTCTGGTCATGAAAATCACAGCGAATCGCTGCACTCACAAGTAAACATCGATAGCTGAACAAAAAGCAATCAATGTTTATCGATAGCTCTTGGAGAATTGGTAGTACTTTGATGCCTCCCCAGCAACTACAACATTGGTTTACACAGCTTACTGCAAACAGCCCGTTCTTTTTTGCGGTACTTGATGCTCAACATAACTATTTTATAGTGAATGAGCGTTACTGTGATATTGCTGGTTTGAGTAAAACAGAGCTTGTAGGCATGAATGACCGCCAAACCTTGGGCGAGCAATTCTACCAACACCTTAAGCCTTACTATGAGCGTGCATTCAATGGCGAAACGATTGAGGCCGAAATCACCCTAAACGAAACGGCTTTAGACACTAGCCTTCATTTCAGCCTATCTCCGCTTACCAATGGTAAAAAGACTGAATACATCATCTTTCACGCCTTCGATACATCTGAAAACCAAGTACTTGTCCGTTCTTTAGAAGAGTCTGAAGCGAAATTCCACAAGCTATCTCACCTGCTCCCAGACGGATTGCTATTAGTTGAAAACGACTACATTCTGTCTTCGAACCCTGCAGCTGCACGCTTACTTGGTTTTAACTCCACCACAGAATTGATTGGCGAAGAGTTAGGCCGATTATTTATCGATGAACAAACCAAAACAGTCTTTAATAATGACCTCAGCTCCATTATTTCTGAGTCTGGCTTGGTTTGTTTAACGGGTGCTCGATGTGGCTTTGAACGTAAAGTTCAGTTAAATATCGACTCGACGGTCATTCTTGGAAGCAGTACCCAACTCGTACTTATTCAAGACGCTCAAGAAACAACTAAACAATACACACCCGCTAACAGTGAAGATGCCTACATCGATACACTGACTAAGCTCTACAACCGACTTGGGTTTACCAAAAGCCTTGAGCAGTTCATTCACAACAAGACCCCTGTTGTGATGCTCTACTTAGACATCGATAACTTCAAAAATATCAATGACTCACTTGGCCACCACATCGGTGATAAAGTGATTAAAGAGGTCGCATCTCGCTTAAAACGACAACTGCCTCGTCAAGCTATTATTGGCCATTTAGGCGGTGATGAATTTGGTATTATTCTGCCTGAGCCTGAACACCCACGAACACCTGAAATACTCTCTGAAAAGATCATATCTCTGATCAACCAACCCTTCGATCTCCACCATTTTAGCAAGCGTTTAGCCTGCTCGATTGGTAGTGTGAGCTTTCCTCACGATGGCAGTGACGCACGTATCTTGCTACAGAATGCTGACACCGCAATGTATGAAGCTAAGGATCGTGGACGCAACCGCCTGATCAAGTTCAACGAACAGATGAACAAAGAAGCGCGAATGCGACTGTGGCTTGAGATAGAACTGCAAAAAGCACTGCAACAGAACGGGCTTGAGGTTTGGTACCAACCAAAAGTAAATGCGCGTGACTTCACCATTAACGGAGCAGAAGCTCTGGTACGTTGGAAACACCCCGTAGAAGGTTATATTAGCCCTGCCGCATTTATTCCTGTAGCGGAACGAGCTGGCCTTATTGAACAACTTGGTCGTGTGGTAATGCGCGAAGTATTTGCCACGGTGAAACGTTGGAAGATGCAAGGTATTTTACCTGGTCGCGTCGCGATCAACCTTTCACCAGAGCAGTTTGGTAATCCAAAATTGATTGATTTCATGGAGAAGTTGCTGCGTTCTACTGAGCTAGATCCAAGTGCGATTACCTTTGAGCTTACAGAAAGTGCCGTAATGAGTGATAGTGAGCACACGCTTCAAATGCTGAACGCGATTAAGAGACTTGGCTTTGCGTTATCCATTGATGACTTTGGTACGGGTTACTCTTCTCTATCTTACCTTGCTCGCTTTCCGATTGATGAGCTTAAAATTGACCGGGCTTTTATCTCAGATATCGATACCTTACCAAAGCAAATTACCGTAATTGAAAACATCATCAACCTTGGGAAATCTCTCGATTTAACCGTGGTTGCAGAGGGTGTCGAAACCAGTGAACAAGCAACCCTGCTGTCTAACCTCAACTGTGGTTCAATTCAAGGTTTCCACTTCTATCGCCCTCAACCAAAACAAGAGGTTGAAGAACTGTTCGCCCAAAACCGTCGTCACAAGAATTAATCAAACACGCCCTCCAACACCAAGCTAAAGCGTAAATTCGCCATTCGTCAGTACCTCAAATGGGGTAAAAGCAGATTTATCCATCTAAACCTGCCTTACATCAATTCCGTCATTCATAATTCTTCATAAAATACTCGCTTCAATTTTATTCTATTGGTAGTGAGCAAATGGAACTCTTATGCCCAGCGGGTAACTTACCTGCTTTGAAAACCGCTATTGATTGCGGTGCGGATGCTGTCTATATCGGATTCAAAGACGATACGAATGCCCGACACTTCGCAGGCCTTAACTTTGCGGGTAAAAAGCTCGATCGTGCTGTGCAGTATGTGCATGACCGCAACAAGAAAATTCACGTTGCCTTAAATACTTTTGCTCACCCAAACGGCTTCGAACGCTGGACTAACGCTGTAGATAACGCCGCCGCACTAGGCGTTGATGCGCTGATCATCGCTGACATTGCGGTGCTCGAGTACGCTGCAAATAAATATCCAGAACTAGAGCTGCACTTATCAGTACAAGCATCTGCGACCAATGCAGCCGCTATCGACTTCTATCATAAAAATTTCAACGTTAAGCGTGTGGTATTGCCGCGCGTATTGTCGATCCATCAGGTCAAACAGCTTTCTCGTAACATCACTTCTGACGTTGACCTCGAAGTATTCGCTTTTGGTAGCTTATGTATCATGGCAGAAGGCCGTTGCTACCTCTCTTCATACATGACGGGTGAATCGCCAAATACGGTTGGGGCATGTTCTCCAGCAAAATACGTTCGCTGGCAAGAAACGGATGGCGGACTTGAATCTCGCTTGAACGAAATCCTTATCGACAAGTATGAAGCAGGTGAGAACGCAGGTTACCCAACGCTATGTAAAGGCCGATTTGAAGCAGAAGTAGATGGTGAGCGAAAGCGTTATCACGCACTTGAAGAGCCAACTAGCCTTAACACACTATCTATGTTGCCTGAGCTTTTCGCCGCGAATGTTGCTTCTGTGAAGATTGAAGGTCGCCAACGTAGCCCTGCTTATGTCGAGCAAGTCACTCGCACTTGGCGCGCAGCCATCGATCGCTACTTAGCGAACCCTGAACAATACCAAGTGGAACAAGCTTGGAATGCGACACTGGCGAATGTATCTGAAGGTACACAAACCACGCTTGGCGCTTACCACCGTAAATGGCAATAGAGCCAAATGGAGAACTCAATGAAATACGCATTAGGCCCTCTACTTTATTTTTGGCCAAAACAAGATGTTGAAAGCTTCTATGAGCAAGCAAAATCAAGCTCTGCCGACATCATCTACCTCGGTGAAGCGGTGTGCTCAAAGCGCCGTGAGATGAAAGCAAAACACTGGATGGACATAGCAAAAGAACTGTCTGATTCAGGTAAGCAAGTGGTACTTTCAACCATGGCATTGCTAGAAGCCCCAAGCGAAGTCAACATCATGAAGAAGTACATTGATAACGGTGACTTCGCCATTGAAGCCAATGATGTATCTGCGATTCAACTGGCAAGTGAAAGTAAGGTGCCTTTTGTTGTTGGCCCTGCGGTGAACACCTACAATGCACGCACTCTGAACCTGTTCTTGAAACAAGGTATGACGCGTTGGTGTATGCCCGTTGAGCTTTCTCGCGAGTGGCTAAGCAACGTAATGACACAGTGCGAAGAGCTTAATATTCGTAATAAGTTCGAAGTAGAAGTGTTTAGCCATGGCTACTTACCTCTTGCTTACTCTGCACGTTGCTTTACAGCCCGAGCAGAGAACAAAGCCAAAGACGATTGCGAAACCTGCTGCATCAAATACCCAACAGGTCTACAGGTCGAAAGCCAAGAAGGCCAATCGGTATTTAACCTTAATGGTATCCAGACGCAATCAGGTTACTGCTATAACCTAGTCAATGATCTACCGAGCATGCATGACTTGGTCGATGTCGTTCGCCTGAGTCCATTGGGTATCGACACTTTCTCTGAAATCAATAACTTCAGAGCGAACGAGCAAGGTCAAAAACCAATGAAGATTGAAAGCCGCCAGTGCAATGGCTACTGGCATCAGCTTGCGGGTTTAGACGTTAAAAACATCTAGTTTCTAGAGTTAAACCCATCAGCCACAGAGACAAAAAGGTCTAGCATTCGCTAGACCTTTTTAATTCTACTTAAGAAATACGACCTATGCCGCCGCTGTATTCATCGGTGAGACATCGAGCTTCTTTACATCTCTGTAGAGCATCACCATCACCACCACGCTTAGCGCAATATTAGACAGTGGGTACGCAACCCAGATCCCCGGCACACCGTACAACTTAGGCATAATGTACAAGAAAGGTAACTGGATAAGCATATTACCTAGCATGACAAACATCGCTTTACTGCCTTTGTTGACCGCCTGATAGTAAGCACCCGCTACCACTAAGAAACCATCAAGCGCCAGTGCAAACATGTGTAATCGAATACCCAACACGGTGTACTCAACTAGCTGAGGTTCATCTGAGTTAAAGACTGACACAAAATCTCGTGGGAACGCGTTCAGAAGCAGCACGAACGCCACACCAATCAATACCGAACTCATCATCGCAATCTTAAGTAGCTTACGGATATTCGCTTGGTTACGCGCACCATGGTTATAACTCACCAATGGTTGCATGCCGTTGGCGATGCCTTCAGCTGTGAGATAATAAACCGTCACTATGTAGCCCAAAATCGCGTAAGCACCAATCATCAACTGGTCGCCATATTGAGAGAACAACGCATTGTGCAGCGCAACCATCATCGAACCATACGCATACATAAAGAAGCTTGATGTACCGATAGCGAAGATTTCAGGAATTACCGATAACTTCAGTCTCAGTTCATTCCAACGCAAGCGCAGGTTTGCTCGACGTGAGAAGAAGTAAGCCAGACCCAGACCGGTTACTACAAACTGAGCAATCGCGGTTGCCAGTGCTGCACCTTTCAACTCCCAACCAAACTGAGCAATAAACAGATAATCCAGAGCTATATTGATCACCGCACCGACAATCATCAGTATGGTGGCTAAGTTAGGGCTGTCATCGTTACGCAGTAAAAACGGCATCGCGATCGAACCTAGCGTGAAGACACTCGCGCCAATCAGAATGTGTAAGTATTGCAGGCCAAGTTCATACACTCTCCCTTCTGCGCCCTGCCAAAGCAAGAAGTTATCAGCAAACAAAAACAGCAATGCAGAAACAATAGGTGTTATCGCCAACAACAAGGTTAAACCTGTTGCTAAGATCTCCTTAGCGCCTTGAGTATCTTTTTCACCTTGGCGAATCGAGACAAGCGCACCTGTACCTACACCCACCAACATACCAATACCGAGAATCGAACCAATCACAGGCCACGCAACATTGATACCTGCAAGTCCATCAGCCCCCACATAGCGGCCAATGAAGATGCCATCCACCACTTGGTAAAGGCCATTAACCAACATGGCAGCCACAGTAGGGATTGTGTATCGCCAAAACTGACGACTAATTGAGTTACTCATTTCTTACTCTACTTTCTTCTGTGAGTCGCATATCAACAAGATATGACTCGAAAAATTAGTTAACAAGGCTAACTAAATATCTAAATTATTTACTTCAAAGCTTTATTTAATAATAGGTTTAGCTGCTGAGACTCTTGCTCAGACAAACGACTTTCCAATATCTGTGCCATGACCTGATAGATCTTACTTTCTTCTTCTAAGCCGACTTCAGCTTTGCTGGTCAATACGACCAACTTAGACCTCGCATCTTCGAGCGAAGCTTTACGCTCAACAAGCCCCTTTCTCTCTAGTCTCTGAACCATAGTGGTTGCTGAAGGCTTTGTAACCTGCATCTCAATCGCAAGATCAGTCAATCGGATCGGTTCAGGAGAAGATTGAATGACCTTCAAATAGTCATACTCATTGAAGCTCAATTGGCAAATAGGATCTTCATTTACCTGAGTTCGCCATATCTTAGAGGCGAAGCGCTCAATCTTTTCTAAATTCTGGTTCAGCATACTCACCTAATCAAGAATCGCATTTAGTTAGCAAGGCTAACTATTTTAGTGTTGTTTAAATAAAAAGCAATCAAAAACGAGCCCTCCCCCCTCCCTTGTTTATAAAAAAGGAGCATAAAAAAACCGCTGACAGGCAGCGGTTCTTCGGAATCAAAATATATCGTTTACTTTGTGTCGGCTTTTTCTTCGGCCTCAGCCAACTTAACTTTTGCTAAGTGCTCGGCTTTAAGAGTAGTAAATATACGACTTAGCTCTAAGAAAGAGTAACGATGCTCTACATATTCATACACATTGAAAGACACTGACAACTTGTACAAAGAGATCGCATTCGCGTAGTCCCCATTCATGTGGTAACGCTTAGCAAGGTAGAAATATGTCTCAGTTAGACGCTGCGCAAGTAACGTGTTGTCACGAGTACCGGTCAAGATCGCCTTAAAAGCCTGCTCTTCAGTAATGTCATCAAGCATAATCGCGACTAATACCCAACCCCACTGCTCATCACGGCTCTCGTAACGTTTTTGCAAATCAAGCTTGGCTTGCTCTGGCGTGAGTTCGTGCTGAATGATATACAACCAAAGCGCACGGAATGGATCACTTGGATCATCGGTATAATGCTTCGTCATCTCTTCATTGGCTAAATCATAACGTTCGCCGTAGTAGAGTGCGATAGAGCGATTTCTTTCTGCGTAAGAGTTTGCAGGATCAAGCTCTAACGTAGAATCAAAAGATTCATAAGCGGCATCAAACTCCCCTACTTGCGTAAAGTAAACACCCAAAAGGTTGAAGATATCAGGTTGAGCGGGGTTCAATGAAAGAGACTGATTGAAATCAAGACGTGCTAAATCACGCAGGCCAACACTATCGTAGTAGTTACCACGTTCAAACAGCATCTTAGATCGAACTTCATCATTCAAGTCCGGGCGCTGTAATAATTGACTAAGACGTGCAATTTGAACCTCTTGCTGAACGCTTGGTTGCAGCGGCACAGCCATTGGTGGATAAACCCAACGTGAGGTGTTATCTGATGTTGTCGCACAACCTGTCAGTACAAGCAGTAAACACATACTCGCGGTTTGAAACCATTTCACAAATAATTACTCCTGTTATGACCGCAATAAAAAAGGGGAGCGATATGCTCCCCTTTATAACATGCTTTTTTACCAATGGGTTAGAAATCACTAAAAAGCGATAGTCCCATTAATAGGCTAAGAATTACTCAGCAGCAGGTGCTTCGCCTTCAGCTGGCGTTTCAACTGCTTCTTTCATGCTTAGACGTACACGGCCTTGACGGTCAATTTCAAGAACCTTAACTGGTACTTCTTGACCTTCAGTTAGGTAGTCAGACACTTTCTCAACGCGCTTATCAGCGATTTGAGAGATGTGTACTAGACCATCTTTACCTGGAAGGATAGTAACGAATGCACCGAAGTCAGCTAGACGAGCAACTTTACCTTGGTAAATGCGGCCAACTTCAACTTCAGCAGTGATCTCTTCGATACGACGGATAGCTTCTTTAGCAGCTGCGCCTTCAGTAGCAGCAATCTTGATTGTGCCATCGTCTTCGATTTCGATTGTAGTACCCGTTTCTTCACAAAGAGCACGGATAACTGCGCCGCCTTTACCGATAACATCTTTGATCTTATCAGAGCTGATTTTCATTGTGTGGATACGTGGAGCGAATTCAGAGATATCTTCACGAGCACCAGAGATAGCTTCATCCATTACAGAAAGGATGTGCTTACGTGCACCTTGCGCTTGGTTAAGAGCAATTTGCATGATCTCTTTAGTGATACCTTCGATCTTGATGTCCATTTGAAGTGCAGTGATACCAGCGTTAGTACCTGCTACTTTAAAGTCCATATCACCTAGGTGATCTTCGTCGCCAAGGATGTCAGAAAGAACAACGAAATCGTCGCCTTCTTTAACAAGACCCATTGCGATACCCGCAACAGAAGCTTTGATTGGAACACCAGCATCCATAAGTGCTAGAGATGTACCACATACAGAAGCCATTGAAGAAGAACCGTTAGATTCTGTGATTTCCGATACAACACGAACTGTGTATGGGAATTCGTCAACAGAAGGCATTACTGCTTGGATACCACGTTTAGCAAGCTTACCGTGACCAATTTCACGACGCTTAGGAGAACCAACGAAACCAGTCTCACCTACACAGTATGGAGGGAAGTTGTAGTGTAGAAGGAAGTTGTCTTTCTTCTCACCCATTAGGCTATCGATGATTTGTGCATCACGTTGTGTACCAAGCGTTGCAGTAACAAGTGCTTGAGTTTCACCACGAGTGAATAGAGAAGAACCGTGTGTACGTGGAAGAACACCAGTACGTACGTCTAGCGCACGAACCATGTCTTTTTCACGGCCATCAATACGTGGGTTGCCAGCAATAATGCGGCTACGTACTACGTTTTTCTCTAGAGAACCAAGCATGCCGCGGATTTCGCGCTCATCTAGGTTTTCGTCTTGTGCAATTAGAGCTTCAACAGTGTCGTTCTTGATTGCGCCAACTTGCTCGTAACGAGCCATTTTCTCAGTGATCTGGTACGCGTCAGATAGACGTGTTTCAGCTTGCTCAGCAACTTTAGCTTTAAGCTCTGTGTTTACTGCTGGCGCTTCCCAGTTCCAAGATGGAGTTGCAACTTCAGCAGCAAACTCGTTGATTGCTTTGATTACAACTTGTTGTTGGTCGTGACCGTAAACAACAGCTGAAAGCATTTCTTCTTCAGATAGGTTATCTGCTTCAGATTCAACCATAAGTACTGCGCCTTCTGTACCAGACACAACTAGGTCTAGTTTAGAGTTTTCAAGCTCAGTATTTGATGGGTTAAGAACAAGTTCGCCGTCGATGTGACCAACACGTGCAGCACCGATAGGACCATTGAATGGAGCACCAGAGATAGCAAGTGCAGCAGACGTTGCGATCATAGTGATCATGTCTGGGTTTACGTCAGGGTTGATAGAAACAACCGTAGCGATAACTTGAACTTCGTTTTTAAACGCACTTGGGAAAAGTGGACGAATTGGACGGTCAATCAGACGAGCTGTTAGTGTTTCGCCTTCAGATGGACGACCTTCGCGCTTGAAGAAACCACCAGGGATTTTACCCGCAGCGTATGTACGCTCTTGGTAGTTAACTGTTAGAGGGAAGAAATCTTGACCCGCAACAGCTTCTTTTTTAGCAACAACAGAAACGAATACTGATGTATCGTCCATAGTCGCCATTACAGCAGCAGTAGCTTGACGTGCCATTACGCCCGTTTCTAGAGTAACGGTGTGGTTACCGTACTGGAATGACTTTACAACTGGTTTTTCAAACATTGTATATCCTTCACCTGAAAATCTCTTTTCAGAATAAGTGAATGAATGCTCAGCAATAACTAATCGCGACTAGTAAAAAAAGACGAGAAGTTCAATCAGACTAAACATCTGCTTTTAATAGTCGCGACCTATTGGCCGACATCTGTGACTGTTATTGTTGAGCTAATTAGGGTGCGAAATAATCAAACAATTATTCGCGTGCGGGAGTATAAACTATTTTCTTGGCAAGAGACATTTTCACGATTAAAAATCAGGTTAACCGCACAGAGAACCTTCATTTTTAACATTAAAAATATAACAGGCACAAAAAAAGGAGCATAAATGCTCCTTTTCTTCAAACTGTCTTTGCAGACATCGCTATTAGCGACGTAGGCCTAGACGCTTGATTAGGTCTTGGTAACGAGTAAGGTTTTTGCCTTTCAAGTAATCAAGAAGCTTACGACGGCTAGAAACCATACGTAATAGACCACGACGGCTGTGGTGATCGTGTTTGTGCGCTTTGAAGTGACCTTGTAGGTGGTTGATAGAAGCAGTAAGTAGTGCTACTTGTACTTCTGGTGAACCTGTGTCGCCTTCAGATTGTGCGTATTCTGCAACGATTGCTGCTTTAGTTTCTGCATTCAGAGACATAAATCTCTCCTGATAAGAGTAAGTTTATATTTGTAGCAGCCAATCTCTGATTCAGCCGCTACGCGAGCCGAGGATTATAGGGAAGTTTACGAGTTGGTGCAATAACAATCGAACTGATGAAAAACGAAAAAAGCGAACCATTAAAATTAAGGGCTCGCTTTCTATATTATTGATTCGCTTTTCCAGGCTAAGCGCCAATACCTAACTAGGTTTCAGCGTTATGCTTGTGGCTCTTCATCTCTGAAAACAACCAAACGCTTCGGTGCAACTCGGCCATCTTCAGCAATCTGAGCAACACCAACAAACAGTTTCTCTTCACCACTTGTCATGCGAACCGTACCTTCAGTTGGCGCACCAGAAACCTGAACGGGCATACCGTGCTGAACTAGGTCAGTCAGTTCCGCGTTTAAGTTAACTTCTGGTAAGTCTTCAACGGCTGTGTCCATTGGCATTAATAGTGGATCAAGCAGTTCTTTGGGTGCAATTTCTTGCGCCTGCGCTTGCTCTAGGATCTCGTTCAACTGCTCCAAAGTCACCATACGATCGTACGGATACTTAGCGACACCAGTACGGCGAAGCATGGTCACGTGGGCACCACAACCTAGCATTTCACCAAGATCGTCGGTAATTGTGCGGATGTAAGTGCCTTTTGAACAATGCACTTCCATCTCAACTTCATCACCTTCAAAGCGAAGCAGTTCAATAGAGTAAACAGTGATCTTACGAGATTCACGAGGCACCTCGATACCTGCACGTGCGTATTCATACAAAGGCTTACCTTGATACTTCAATGCTGAGAACATTGATGGAATCTGGTCGGTTTCCCCTTTGAAGCTTGCAATGCAGCGTTCAAGTTGCTCTTGAGTCACGTTAACATCTCGTGTCTCTACCACTTCACCATCAGAGTCAGAGGTATTGGTACGCTCACCAAGCTTAGCGATTACTACGTAGCGCTTGTCAGAATCCAATAGAAACTGAGAAAACTTCGTTGCTTCACCAAGACAAATTGGCAGCATGCCAGTCGCAAGAGGATCAAGAGCACCGGTGTGCCCTGCCTTCTCTGCAAAGTAAATACGTTTTACTTTTTGCAGTGCATCATTAGACGAAATGCCCGTTGGCTTATCTAACAGAATTACCCCGTTGATAGGGCGACCTTTACGACGGCGAGCCATTACTCTTCGCCCTTAGACTGAGTTTCGTCAGTACGGCCAGACTCTTCTTGCTTACGCTTATCGTCGTTTAAAACTTCACTTACTAAGTTAGACATACGCATGCCTTCTACTAGTGTGTTGTCGTAAGTAAAACGCACTTCAGGCGTTAGACGGTGACGAATACGCTTACCAAGAGCCATACGAACTGGCACTTCATGCTCTTTAAGAGCAGCAAGACATGATTCAGGTGTTTGCTCACCGATACATAGGAAAGTAACGAACACTTTTGCGTAAGCAAGGTCACGAGACACTTCTACGTCTGAGATAGTTACCATACCGATACGTGAGTCACGAACTTCACGTTGTAGGATAAGCGCAAGCTCCTTTTGAAGCTGCTGAGACACACGTTGTGTGCGGCTAAATTCTTTTGACATTTTCTTTTCTCACTTAGAAAGATGGGGGGCTTGGTAATTACCAGCCCCCCATGGTGTATTCAACAACCGATTACCTTATTACCTTTATTAGTAATGTTAGTAACCTTAGTCAATATGTCGAGTCGTACAGACTGATTAGTCTAGAGTACGTTTAACCTCAACGATTTCGAATACTTCAATCTGGTCACCAACGCGAACGTCGTTGTAGTTCTTAACGCCAACACCACACTCGTAACCATTCTTAACTTCTTGAACGTCATCTTTAAAGCGACGAAGTGACTCTAGTTCACCTTCGTAGATAACAACGTTTTCACGAAGTACACGGATTGGGTTGCTACGCTTAATCGTACCTTCAGTAACGATACAACCAGCGATTGCACCAAGTTTAGGCGACTTAAATACGTCACGAACTTGTGCAAGACCAATGATTTCTTGACGGAATTCAGGAGCAAGCATACCGCCCATTGCCTGTTTAACTTCGTCAATCAGTTGGTAGATGATTGAGTAGTAACGTAGATCTAGGTTTTCGTTCTGAACTGTATTACGCGCAGTTGCGTCAGCACGAACGTTGAAACCAAGGATGATAGCGTTAGAAGCTGCAGCAAGTGTTGCGTCAGTTTCAGTAATACCACCAACACCAGAACCTACGATGTTCACTTTAACTTCGTCAGTTGACAGTTTCAGTAGAGAGTCAGCAATCGCTTCTACAGAACCTTGAACGTCAGCTTTAAGTACAACGTTAAGTTCAGCAACTTCGCCTGCCGTCATGTTCGCGAACATGTTCTCTAGTTTCGCTTTTTGTTGGCGAGCTAGTTTAACATCACGGAATTTACCTTGACGGTAGTTTGCAACTTCACGAGCTTTACGCTCATCACGTACAACAGTCGCTTCATCACCTGAAGCAGGAACGCCAGAAAGACCTAGAATTTCTACAGGGATAGATGGACCTGCAGTTTCGATGTCTTTACCGTTTTCATCACGCATTGCACGAACACGGCCGTACTCTTGACCACAAAGAACGATATCGCCTTTGTTTAGAGTACCAGACTGTACTAGCACTGTTGCAACTGGACCGCGACCTTTATCAAGACGAGATTCAACAACAACACCAGATGCCATGCCTTCTTTAACCGCTGTAAGCTCAAGAACTTCAGACTGAAGAAGGATAGACTCTAGAAGACCATCAATGTTTGTACCCTGTTTTGCAGAGATGTGAACGAAGATGTTCTCACCGCCCCATTCTTCAGGGATAACGTCGTATTGAGCTAGCTCATTCTTAACGTTGTCTGGGTTTGCACCCTCTTTGTCGATCTTGTTCACAGCAACAATCAGAGGAACGCCTGCCGCTTTCGCGTGCTGGATTGCTTCGATTGTTTGTGGCATTACGCCATCGTCTGCAGCAACAACAAGTACAACGATATCTGTCGCTTGAGCACCACGAGCACGCATAGCAGTAAAGGCCGCGTGTCCAGGAGTATCAAGGAACGTGATCATGCCGTTGTCAGTATCTACGTGGTAAGCACCAATGTGCTGCGTGATACCGCCAGCTTCGCCAGAAGCAACGTGTGCTTTACGAATGTAGTCAAGTGTTGAAGTTTTACCGTGGTCGACGTGACCCATGATAGTAACAACAGGAGCACGACCTTCAGCGATAGCATCGCTATCACGGTCAGCTAGTACTGCTTCTTCAAGTTCGTTTTCTTTACGTAGGATTACCTTGTGACCCATTTCTTCAGCAACAAGTTGTGCTGTTTCTTGGTCGATCACTTGGTTGATAGTCGCCATAGCGCCCATCTTCATCATTACTTTGATAACTTCAGTTGCTTTAACTGACATTTTGCTAGCCAGTTCAGAAACAACGATAGTTTCGCCGATAGCAACGTCAGATTTTGCAACAGTCGCTGACTTATCGAAGCCTTGCTGCATTGAAGTTGGTTTAGCAAGCTTACCTTTACCGCCACGACCACGTTGGTTACGACCACCACGGTTATTGCCAGGTTGAGTTGCTGGAGCTGGTTTCTTCTTGCGACGACGAGGTGCTTTCTCATCTTTTTTGTCTGCCGCATCTTCAGCTTCACGAGCGTAAGTAGAAGTCGTCACATGGTAATCCGCAGATTTCTCTTGCTCTTTCTTCTTCTTCTCTTCTTCAGACCAACGTTCTTGGTTCTCTTCTGCTAACTTACGAGCTTCTTCAACAAGCTTAGCTGCTTCAGCTTCGGCTTTACGAGTTGCTTCTTGCTCTTGACGAGCTTTAAGTTCATCCGCTTCTTTTTTCGCTTGTGCGTTAGCGTCTGCATTTTTTGAATTCATGTCTTTTTTAGCCTTTTCAGCTTGTGCGCGTTGAGCCTTCTCTTCAGCTTCACGTTTTGCATCCGCTTCACGTGTTACTTTTGCTTCGGCTTCGCGCTGTGCTTTCTCTGCAGCATCACGTTTCGCTTGCTCTTCAGCATCGCGTTGTGCTTTCTCTTCCGCTTCACGATTAGCTACTTCCTCAGCTTCACGTTTCGCTTCATCTTCAATAGTGCTGCGCTTCACGTAAGTACGCTTTTTACGTACCTCAACTTGAACATCCTTACTCTTACCGCCTCCAGCGGCAACACTTAGCGTGCTGCGGGTCTTGCGTTGAAGAGTTAAACGAGTCGGTTCTGTTTCACCAGAAGTATCGCCGTGCTCCTTTTTAAGGTGCGTTAGCAATGTTTGCTTCTCTGAATCAGTCACTTGGTCCGACCCTGCTTTCTTCATGCCTGCATCAGCAAGTTGTTCAATTAAGCGGTCAACTGGCGTACCAATCTCTTCACTCAGTGCTTTAACTGTTAATTGTGTCATACCGCTCTCTCTCCTTGCTGAATTATTCTTCGTCGCCGAACCAACAGATGTTACGCGCAGCCATAATTAGCTCGCCTGCACGCTCTGCAGTTAGGTCTTCGATGCCTTCTAGTTCATCAACGCCTTGGTCAGCTAGGTCTTCCAATGTCGCAACGCCTTTTGCTGCTAGCTTGTAAGCCATTTCACGCTCAAGACCTTCAAGTGCAAGTAGGTCTTCAGCTGGCTCAACACCATCGAAAGTTTCTTCTTTCGCTAGCGCTAGAGTTGTCAGTGCGTCTTTCGCGCGGTTACGCAATTCTTCAACGATACCTTCATCTAGACCATCTACTTCAAGAAGCTCGTTCACAGGAACGTAGGCTACTTCTTCAAGCGTAGAGAAGCCTTCTTCAACAAGCATTTGAGCAAAGTCTTCTTCGATATCTAGGTGCTTCATGAAGTTTTCAATAGAAGCAACTGCTTCTTCTTGGTGCTTCTTCTCTAGATCAGCAACAGTCATTACGTTCAGTTCCCAACCAGTAAGTTGAGACGCTAGACGTACGTTTTGACCGCTACGACCGATAGCTTGCGCTAGGTTGTCAGCTTCAACCGCGATGTCCATTGAGTGCGTATCTTCATCAACGATGATAGAAGCAACATCAGCAGGAGCCATTGCATTGATAACGAATTGCGCCGGGTTATCATCCCAAAGCACGATATCGATACGCTCACCGCCAAGGTCGTTAGATACAGCTTGTACACGTGCGCCACGCATACCAACACACGCACCAACAGGGTCAATACGTTTGTCGTTTGTTTTAACGGCGATTTTAGCACGAGAACCAGCGTCACGTGCAGCACCTTTAAGTTCAATTAGCTCTTCACCAATCTCAGGCACTTCAACACGGAATAGTTCAGCTAGCATTTCTGGCTTAGAACGAGTAACAAACAGCTGGAAGCCGCGAGCTTCTGGCTTAACTGCGTATAGAAGACCACGAACACGGTCACCTGGACGGAAGTTTTCACGAGGAAGTTGGTCATCACGAAGGATTACCGCTTCAGCGTTGTTACCTAGATCTAGAATCACTGTGTCACGGTTAACTTTCTTAACTGCGCCAGTGACTAGCTCGCCTTCGTTATCAATAAACTGTTCAACGATTTGAGCGCGTTCAGCTTCACGTACTTTCTGTACGATAACTTGCTTAGCTGTTTGAGTCGTAATACGGTCAAACGTTACTGATTCGATATCATCTTCAATGAAACCGCCAAGTTCGATCTCTGGATCATCGTACTTTGCAGCTTCAATAGAGATTTCTTTTGTTGGGAATTCAACTTCCTCAACAGCTTCCCAACGGCGGAAAGTTTCGAAATTACCCGTTTTACGGTCAATCTCAACACGAACTTCGATTTCTAGTTCGCTTTTCTTTTTTGTTGCCGTTGCAAGCGCGATTTCAAGCGCTTCAAAAATACGCTCACGAGGAACTGCTTTCTCATTAGAAACAGCTTCTACTACCGCCAAAATTTCTTTGTTCATTAATCTAGCCTCTTAAGCTCTTCTCTCTAGGAGAACTAAAATTTAGGGATCAGGTTAGCTTTCGCAATATTGCTCAGGACGAATTCTTCTTCTTGTCCTTCAACCAATACTTTCACTGTCTCGCCTTCGATAGATTGGATATCACCTTTCCATTTACGACGGTTGCCGACAGCCATTTTCAAAACGATGCTTACCTCGTGACCAATAAATTGTTGGTAATGCTCAGCTTTGAACAGTGGTCTCTCTAAACCTGGTGAAGACACTTCAAGGTTATAAGCCACTGAAATTGGATCTTCAACGTCCATTACGGCACTTACTTGGTGACTAACTTCAGAGCAATCATCTACATTGATACCATTTGGTGAATCGATGTAAATGCGTAGCGTTGAGTGCTCACCAGCACGAATAAATTCTAATCCAACTAACTCATAACCCGATGCTGCTACTGGAGCGTCAAGCATTTCAGTAAGTTGTCTTTCTAAACCAGTCATTTAACCACTCCAGAAACAAAAAAAGGGCTCAAAGCCCAATTTAAATTCCAAGCAAACATTATCATCTAAATGCATTTATAAATGCTTAGATAACAAAAAACCCCGTATAAGCCGGGGTTTTTGTTGCTGGACCCTTATATGTTAAGTGTCATCATATTTGATATCACACTTAACTCACAGTGAGGTTCACACTGTGCAAACTTGCTACCAATACAAGCTATATAATAGCATTGTAATTGGTTGCGGGAGCCGGATTTGAACCGACGACCTTCGGGTTATGAGCCCGACGAGCTACCAAACTGCTCCATCCCGCGTCCGACTTGTGAGCATTATACGCCCAACAAGATGTTTTACAAGTTTGTAAACATGGTGCCGAGAGAGGGACTCGAACCCTCACACCCTAAGGCACTAGCACCTCATGCTAGCGTGTCTACCAATTTCACCATCTCGGCATCAAATCTTTACAGATTATTGTGGAATTTCGTCGCCTTGCGCCGGAACTTCACTCACTGCATCTTCAGCTTGTTGAATCACCTGACCTTGAGTCGGGTCAATCCACTGTGACTCAGTTTTATGTGTAGACATATTACCAAGCACTAAGCTAAGGATAAAAAATGTAGTTGCAAAAATTGCAGTCATTCGGGTAAGGAAATTTCCTGAGCCACCAGCACCAAACACAGTGTTTGAAGCGCCAGCACCGAAAGAGGCTCCCATATCTGCGCCTTTACCTTGTTGAATCAACACTAGGCCAATTACACCAAGCGCTGCCAACAGGTAAATCACAAGTAGAACTGTAAACATTTTTCCACCTATGTTCCTAATTGTTGAGCCAGCGCCGTTCAAAAAACTATTTTTAAGAACAAGGCTAGCGACCTCCTAACTGAAGGCCGAGCAATACTAGCGAATGCGACGATGACTGACAAGGGGAATTTACTAAAAAATAAGCCTTTACCAAGCAAGTGGTCAAAAAAAGGGCAAAAGGGACACAAAACTCATTTGCGTCCCTTTTTAATCATCACATAACTAAAACCCGGCCGCCACAAGTGAGACCGACTTCGCCTGTTACGGCAAACGTTTTATTAGCAATTCGCTTTTACTGCATCAGCAATTTTCAGTGCAGAACTTTGAACAAGTTCAGCATCTTCACCTTCGACCATTACGCGCAGTAGTGGCTCAGTACCCGATTTGCGTAATAGCACACGACCTTTCTCACCGAGTTCCGTCTCGACTTCAATAACAGCCGCTTTCACAGCCTCTGCTTCTAGTGGGTTTGAATCACCACTGAAACGAACATTTTCTAGAACTTGAGGGTATAACGTCATACCTTGAGAAAGCTCATTCAGTGTCATTTCACTATCGACAACTGAGGCCAATACTTGCAGAGCAGCGACGATAGCATCACCTGTCGTCACTTTATCTAATAGGATAACGTGCCCCGAGTTCTCAGCACCGATCTTCCAGCCTTTAGCTAGAAGTTGTTCCATAACATAGCGGTCACCAACAGCAGCACGTACAAACGGAATACCTAACTGCTTAAGGCCGTTTTCCATCCCAAGGTTGGTCATTAGCGTACCAACAACGCCGCCTTTCAACTCACCACGACGCAGTGCATCGCGAGCAATAATGTAAGCAATTTGGTCACCATCAACTTTATTGCCTAGCTCGTCAACCATGATGATGCGGTCACCATCACCATCAAAGCCAAGACCTAACGCCGCTTTTTCTTCAAGCACTTTAGCTTGCAGAGCGCGCACATCAGTCGCACCGACTTCGTGGTTGATGTTAGTTCCATTTGGCTCCACACCAATCGCAACAACCTCAGCACCCAGCTCTTTAAATACAGCAGGCGCAATGTGGTAAGTCGCACCATGCGCGCAATCCACCACAATTTTCATACCCGCTAGCGTCATTTTGTGTGGGAATGTACTTTTACAAAATTCAATATAACGGCCTGCTGCATCATTTAGGCGTACCGCTTTACCTAATTCGGAAGATTCCACGCACTCGATATCTTTGTCTAGCTCAGCTTCGATGGCGAGTTCAATCTCATCCGACAATTTAGTACCTTCAGACGAGAAGAACTTGATGCCGTTGTCATAGAAGGGGTTGTGCGATGCAGAGATAACAATTCCCGCTTCAGCACGGAAAGTTTGTGTTAGGTAAGCAACAGCCGGTGTCGGCATTGGCCCCGTAAACGTGGCTTGAAGACCAGCAGCAGCTAAGCCAGCTTCTAAAGCAGACTCAAGCATGTAACCAGAAATACGAGTATCTTTACCGATGATCACTTTCTTTGTGCCCTGCTTTGCAAGAACACGACCAGCAGCCCAGCCAAGCTTCAAAACAAAATCAGGTGTGATTGGGTACTGGCCCACTTTTCCACGTACACCATCTGTGCCGAAGTAACGTCTTTTATCAGACATATTGATTTTCCTTAATTATGATTAGTGATTGTTATTCATCACTTCGATTATCTTCATCGCTTCCAATGTATCTTCAACATCGTGAACGCGAATAATTTGTGCACCTTTCATTGCTGCGATTGTTGCGCAAGTAACGCTAGCGACCATGCAGTCAGCTGGGACTTTGTCTAGTAGCTTAAAGATCATCGATTTTCTCGACATCCCCGCTAAGACAGGCAAACCAAGCGTATGAAACTTTTCAAGGTGCGCTAATAAATGGTAATTGTGTTCGATGGTTTTACCAAAACCAAAACCAGGGTCAAGAATCAGCTGCTCTTTTGATATACCGACCGCCTCACAAGCTTCGACCCTTTCTTGTAAAAAGTCTTCGACATCTGTTAGAACATCTTCGTAGCTTGGATTGGCTTGCATGGTTCTTGGCTGACCTTTCATGTGCATCAAGCAAATAGGTACATTAGCCTCTGCGGCCACTTCTAGAGCTCCGGGCTCTTGCAGTGCGCGTACATCATTGATCAAATCCGCCCCTGCTTCAACAGCTTGGCGCATCACCTCAGCTTTGCTGGTATCAATCGAGATCCAAACATCAAACTTGGCGCGAATCGCTTTAATCGCCGGGATAACTCGAGCTAACTCCTCCTTTAAGGACACCTCTGGAGCCCCCGGACGAGTCGACTCACCACCAATATCAATAA
This sequence comes from Vibrio sp. 1F169, assembly GCF_041439605.1. NCBI lineage: Bacteria > Pseudomonadati > Pseudomonadota > Gammaproteobacteria > Vibrionales > Vibrionaceae > Vibrio > Vibrio sp. 1F169. The sequence goes on from NZ_JBGOOI010000010.1 coordinate 104,752, forward strand.
TGCTAACGCCAGCCTGAATCATTCGCTCTGCTTGCAGTAAAGCATTATCTAATGAATTGAATTTTCCGCCATCAGAGAAAGAGTCAGGCGTAACATTGAGGATACCCATCACATGTGGGCGGTCTAAAACGAGCGTTTTATTGTGTGCTTTTAATATCATGGAAGGTGGGTCTTAAAGGTAAAAAATATCTTGGCCTAGAAACAGAAAAACCCTGAGCATACTCAGGGTTTTAATTAATAGCTTAGCGATTAAGAATCTTTGTTTTGAGCGTCATCTGATTCAGATTTAGCTTCTTCAACTGTCGACTCTTCAGCTTTTGGCTCGGCTTCGGCTTTCTCTTCTGATTTAGCTTCAGGTTTAGCTTCTTCCTTTGCAGGTTCTGCTTTCGCCTGGTCACCCCAACCAGCAGGCTCACGAATGTCGTCTTTGCGTTCCATCAAGTCATCAATCTGACCTGCATCAATCGTTTCAAACTTCATTAGCGCATCTTTCATCGAGTGCATGATATCCATGTTCTCTTCAAGAATCTGTTTCGCACGAGCATAGTTACGGTCGATAAGAATACGAATTTCTTCATCGATTAATCTAGTTGTATCGTCAGAAACATGTTTCGCTTGGCTCATGCCGCGACCTAGGAAAACTTCGCCTTCTTCTTCAGCATAAAGAAGAGGACCTAGTTTCTCAGAGAAGCCCCACTGCGTAACCATCTTGCGAGCAATATCTGTTGCACGTTCGATATCGTTAGACGCACCGGTCGAAACCTTGTCTTTGCCGTAGATAAGTTCTTCAGCAAGACGACCACCGTACAAGCTAGAGATCATTGATTCTAGATGCTGGCGAGACATGCTTACGCGGTCTTGCTCAGGTAAGTACATAGTTACACCAAGCGCACGACCACGTGGGATGATTGATACTTTGTACACTGGATCGTGTTCAGGTACCAAACGACCAACAATTGCGTGACCTGCTTCGTGGTAAGCCGTTGACTCTTTCACTTCCTCAGACATCACCATTGAACGGCGCTCTGCACCCATCATGATTTTGTCTTTCGCAAGTTCAAACTCAACCATAGATACATTGCGTTTGTTACCACGAGCAGCAAATAGAGCCGCTTCGTTAACAAGGTTCGCAAGGTCTGCACCAGAGAAACCTGGAGTACCACGAGCAATCAGAGATGGTTCAACATCACCTGATAGTGGCACTTTACGCATGTGTACTTTAAGAATCTGTTCACGACCACGTACATCAGGTAGACCAACCACAACTTGACGGTCAAAACGACCAGGACGAAGTAATGCAGGGTCTAGTACGTCTGGACGGTTAGTCGCAGCGATAACAATAATACCTTCGTTACCTTCGAAACCATCCATCTCAACCAGCATTTGGTTAAGTGTTTGCTCACGTTCATCGTGACCACCACCAACACCAGCGCCACGTTGACGACCTACCGCATCGATTTCATCGATAAAGATGATACAAGGCGCTGCTTTCTTCGCTTGTTCGAACATGTCACGCACACGAGATGCACCAACACCAACAAACATTTCAACGAAGTCAGAACCAGAGATAGTAAAGAACGGTACTTTCGCTTCACCAGCAATCGCTTTTGCAAGCAATGTCTTACCCGTACCAGGAGGACCGACCAACAGGATACCTGTCGGGATCTTACCACCAAGCTTTTGGAAGCGACTTGGGTCACGAAGGTAATCCACAAGCTCTTTCACGTCTTCTTTTGCTTCGTCACAACCAGCAACATCAGCAAACATCGTTTTGATTTGTTCTTCGCTCATCATTCGAGCTTTGCTCTTACCAAAAGACATTGCGCCTTTACCGCCGCCGCCGCCTTGCATTTGACGCATGAAGAAAATCCACACACCAATCAGTAAGATCATTGGGAACCATGAAATGAAGATAGTGCCAAGCAGGCTCTGCTCTTCAGGTGGTGTACCCTGAACTTTTACGTTTTGATTAATTAAGTCATCAAGTAGCTTTTGATCATAAACAGGCATGTAAGTTACATACTTAGAGCCACCACCACGACGTGTGAAAGTGATTTCGCTGTTATTGAACTGTGCGTCTTGAATCTGGCCTTGGCCAACTTCCTGTACAAACGTGGTGTAATCTACTGCTCTGCCGTTACTTTCCCCAGGGCCGAAGCTCTGGAATACCGACATCAACACTACCGCGATAACAAGCCACAGAATTAAATTTTTTGCCATGTCACTCAAGGTGTAAGCCTCTCGATAACTAATTGTAATTAAAGGTAGGGTACTACAGTTTGTAACCTGTAGCCATGTTGTTAACTCTCACTCTTGGAAGAGAATCGTTAACCTTTGTAACCAGTTGCTACGATAAACACTTCACGAGAGCGAGCTCGAGAAGAGTCGGGTTTTCTAACTTTGACTGTTTTAAACATCTCACGGACGTCCTTAACATATTGGTCAAACCCTTCGCCTTGGAATACTTTTACAACAAAACTACCATTGGTAGCTAGAACTTGTCGACACATATCCAAAGCTAATTCAACTAAATACATAGCTCTTGGCTGATCCACAGAATTGTTGCCTGCTATATTAGGTGCCATATCAGACATCACGACATCAACCATGTTTGGTTGTATACGTTCCAGCAACGCATCTAGCACAGCTTCTTCGCGGAAATCGCCTTGTAAAAAGCTCACTCCAGCAATCGGATCCATTGGTAACAAGTCACACGCAATGATTTGACCGTTGTCTCCGATAATCTTAGCAGCATATTGAGACCAACCGCCAGGCGCTGCACCCAAATCCACAATGGTCATCCCTGGAGTCAGCAATTTATCTTTCGTTTGAATCTCTTCCATTTTGAAATAAGCACGCGAACGATAGCCTTTTTTTCTGGCTTCATTTGCGTACTTGTCGTCGAAGTGTTCCTTCAACCAACGGCCTGAACTGGCCGAGTGTTTCTGTTTGCTCATTGGATACCTAAATTGGAGGAAAGTACTAATTGCTGAATAAATTATAGTCTTCAGCTTTAGATGGCGTTAAAATAGGTTTTTTCAACCCTAATACTAAATAAAATTGGCCGCGTAATGAACCTAAGTACCAAACAAAAGCAGCATCTAAAGGGCCTAGCTCACAGTTTAAAACCTGTTGTGCTAATGGGCGCAAATGGACTTACTGAAGCTGTTCTAGCGGAAATCGAATTAGCTCTAGACCACCACGAACTGATCAAGATTAAAGTTGCATCAGAAGACCGTGAGACTAAGCAACTGATTATCGATGCAATTGTACGTGAATCTAAAGCTGAGAAAGTACAGACTATCGGTAAAGTTCTTGTACTGTTCCGTCAGTCAGAAGCACGTAAAATCGAGATTCCACGCAAGTAAGCGAGCTTAATATAAGCTAACTTCATTAAAAGGAAGCCACTGCGCTTAGCTTTTAGTGTAGCGTGAGAAACGAAAAAGGTCGCATTAGCGACCTTTTTACTTATCAAAAACAAAGAAAATTCAATTAGATGTATTCTACTTTGTCGATTTCGAAGTCTTTATCACCACCTGGGGTAGAGATCAGTACTTCATCGCCTTCCATCTTACCGATAAGACCACGTGCAATTGGGGATTTCACAGAAATGCGACCCGTTTTGATATCGGCTTCATCTTCAGAAACGATTTGGTAGCGGAATTCTTCATCCGTATCTACGTCAATCAAAGTCACTGTCGTGCCAAAGATAATCTTACCTGTGTTATCCATCTGCGTTACATCGATGATCTGAGCCAGTGATAGCTTATATTCAATATCTCGAATTTGAGCTTCACAGATACCCTGCTCTTCACGAGCGGCGTGGTATTCAGCATTCTCTTTCAAGTCACCGAGTTCACGAGCTTCACCAATAGCTGCTGAAATAATAGGACGTAGCTTAAGTAGGCGATCTAATTCGTCACGTAGCTGCTGAGCGCCACGTACTGTCATTGGAACCTTTTCCATTTTTTACCTCTATGCCAAAGCTTTCTTTGGCCAACATAAATCCACCCAACATACTTATTGGGTGATAGAAACAAAACGATTTGGCTTAGTGTAAACAAAGTTTATGGCTAAATCACCTTTATTCCACTTTGCGTTATAAAAGCTTTATCTAGGTCTAAATTACAGACATCACAAAAATGAATAATAACCTCACCATCAATAAGTTAGTGATAAAATATCTAAAAAAAACAAAAATAAACCAAATAAACACAGATCACACTTTTATAAAAATCACATAAAATCAACAACTTAAACACAGCCAAACTCAATAAAACAGTGTGCATAATTTTTATTGATATCATTTTACTACCTGATGGTGGAACTTTAGGGTTAAAAAGTACCCCACGGATTGTTCTGGCAAGTTTCACGCTTTTGTTCTAAGCATGATTATGAAGCTTGATTAATACGAGCAATACACAAAAAGGATTCAAATCCTTGATAAATACCTTTATGGACAGTAATTAGGAATTAATAACATGAACAAGACTATGATCGCGCTTGCTGTATCTGCTGCAGCTCTTGCTACTGGTGCTAACGCTTCAGAACTATACAACCAAGACGGTACTTCTCTAGAAATGGGTGGCCGTGCGGAAGCTCGTCTATCTATGAAAGATGGCAAAGCGTCTGACGAATCTCGCATCCGTCTTAACTTTCTAGGTAAAGTTGAAATCCAAGATGGCCTATACGGCGTTGGTTTCTACGAAGGTGAATTCACTACAGCTGACTCTACAGCAACATCGAATGATAACGGTTCTGACCTTGATAACCGTTACACGTACGCTGGTATTGGCGGCACATTTGGTGAAGTAACTTACGGTAAAAACGATGGCGCACTAGGCGTAATCACTGACTTTACCGATATCATGGCTTACCACGGTAACTCTGCTGCAGATAAACTAGCGGCTGCTGATCGTACTGACAACATGCTTTCTTACAAAGGTCAATTCCAAGACCTAAGCGTAAAAGCAAGCTACCGTTTTGCTGACCGCTCACTAAACAACGCTAAAACTGACTACGTTGATAATGGTGAAGACGGCTACTCTCTATCAGCTATCTACGCTATTGGCGAAACTGGTGCTAAGCTAGGTGCTGGTTACGCAGATCAAGATCAATCGAATGAATACATGCTGTCGGGTTCTTACTCAATCTCTGACTTGTACTTCGCTGGTGTATTCACTGACGGTGAAAAGCAAACTACAGGCACTATCAAAAATAAAGCTGTTGATTACACAGGTTACGAGCTAGCAGCGGCTTATACTCTAGGCCAAACTGTATTCTCAACTACGTATAACAACGCAGAAACTGATAGCGAAACGTCTGCTGACAATATTGCTATCGACGCAACGTACTACTTCAAGCCTAACTTCCGTGGCTACGTATCGTACAACTTCAACCTAATCTCAGCGGGTGATAAGATCGGTACTACAGATCTAGCTTCAAACGGTGTCGCAACTTCTGCACAAGCTGAAGACGAGCTAGCTCTAGGTCTACGTTACGACTTCTAATTCTGATTATCTAATTGATTAATTAGTTAATTGAGAATCAAAACGCCCGCTCATTGAGCCAACACCTATCATTTAAGGTGTTTAGATCGCACAGTGTAGCG